>DATEOP010000335.1:0-3172 GCA_035274065.1 Burkholderiaceae bacterium | reverse complement strand
GGAGTTGAGTTCCTATCACGCGATCGTCGCGTGTGTCGGTTCAGGGACCGGCATCGCCATCGTGCCGGAGTCGGTGTTGGAAACCGTCCAGTCTGCCGGAGTATCCAGACACAGACTGCCTAGAGTGTTCGAGCAAGTGGTGACGCCGTTCATTTGGAGAAGCGCAGATGCACTTCCGGCCGTGCTGGCACTGGCGGATATCCTTGGCTCCGCACGATTTCGGTCATTGCGGATCGGATCGAATGCGCGAAGGCGTAGTTAGACCGCCCGTTTCTGATGGCTGTATGCAGATGTAGCGGCGACTCAATCGGATCGAATCTGCAGACCAGCAGGAACGACCACTTTCTCCAGCAACTCGAACCCGCCCTGAATCGCAAGCGCAAGCACCGCGACGGGTATCGCACCCGCCAACAACATCGTTTGATCATTCAACGCCAGTCCGGTGACGATGCGCTCGCCGAAACCTCCAGCGCCGATGAATGCTGCGATGGTCGCGGTGCCGACATTGACGACGGCGGAGGTCTTGATGCCGGCGAGCAACGTCGGCATCGCGAGCGGCAGTTCAATCTCTCGCATGATCGTGGGAGGTCGAAGACCTAAAGACTTTGCCGCTTCGATCATCCCGCGCGGGATCTGAGCAAGTCCGACCTGCGTGTTGCGCACGATCGGCAGCAGCGCATACAGCGTCAGCGCGATGAACGCCGGCACCATGCCGATGCGTCCGGTCAGCGGAATAAGAAACGCAAGCAGCGCCAACGATGGAATCGTCTGAATCACGCCGGTCACGCCGAAGACCCATGGCGCAGTCGGCCGTCGCCGCGCAGCGAGCAGGCCCAAAGGAATTCCGATCACGCAACTCGCCGCCAACGCCGCGAAGACGAGTCCGAGGTGTTCGAGCGTGAGTCGACCAAGATCGGGCGCAAATATGCGCTGCCAAAGCGTCGCTCGTGTCGAGGTGTCGGGCGTGGAGGTCGTGCCTTGCCCCTGCGCCAACCGCTTACTGACCCAGGCCGATGCAATCGCTTCTATATCCTTGCCTTCAAGTTCGGCCGCGGCATTCAGGCGACGCATCGCCGCGTCGTCCAGACTCTTCTCGAGCTGCGCAAGCGCCGCCCACGCCTTTGGAAACCGCGACGGCACATCGGCGCGATACAACAACACCGCGTCATAGCGCGGAAAGAAGTTGAGATCGTCTTCGAGCACAACCAACTGATACGTGTCGAGCTTGGCGTCGGTCGTGTAGATGTCGATGACATCGACCTGGCCACCGGCGATAGCCTCGTAGGCGAGCCCGTGGTCGAGGCCCTTCGGCGGTGGAAAGCGCAGCCCGTAAGTGCGTTCCAAATTTGGCCAACCATCAGCGCGACCCAGGAATTCCTGAGAGAGTCCGAGTCGCAGCTCGGGGTGTTGCTTCAGGTCTGAGATTTTCGCAAGACCTTTTTCGCGTGCGTCGCGGGCGCGCACCGCAAGCGCGTAGCTGTTGTTGAAACCCAGCGGCACTGCCACTGCCAACCCACGCGGCGCCAGGCGCGTATTGAGCTCCGGTAGCGACGGCACATCGGGCAGCTTGAGGATCTCGCGCGCGATCGTGCCGGTGTATTCGGGATAAACATCGATGCTGCGGCTTTCGAGCGCATTGAGCAAAATAGCGGTGTTGCCCATTCCCCGCTGATGCACGGCGGTCGTTTCTGCGCTCTGCGCCGTCCGCCTGATGATCTCTCCGAGGATGTACGACTCGGTGAAACGCTTCGAGCCAACCTGCAGTGATGGCTGTGCCGACGCTGTCGCCATCGTCAACACACCCAACAGCAGCGCCAGCAGCTTTTGCCCCGAATTCATTGTTCGGTCACCCTCGTGTACAGCCCGACTAAACCTCAAAAGGTGATGATGCAACCATCACACTATGATCGTGAGGACGATATCGCACGGTCAGTCCTCCAGCAGATGAACGCAAGATGATTCAGCTTTACTACCACCCCGGCAATGCCAGTCTGGCGCCTCATTTGCTGCTAGAAGAAATCGGCGCCCCGTTCGAACTCGTGTTCGTCGACAGAGCGAACGCGGCTCACAAATCGGCCGAGTATCTGAGGCTGAATCCCAACGGGCAGATTCCGGTTCTAGTGGACGGAAGCCTCGTGCTGTATGAAGCCGCCGCGATCTGCCTCTACCTGGCAGACCGACACCCCGACGCGAAGTTCGTGCCGCTGTTGCAGACACCAGAGCGAGCGCTTTTCTACCAATGGCTCTTCTGGTGCACCAACACGTTGCAGGCCATGCTGTTGCACTACTTCTACAGCGAACGCATGACCGACGACTCAGACGCCGCCGCGCAGGTGAAGAAGCATGCCGAAGCGCGAGCTGGCGCGATGCTCGATCGACTTGAAGGGCAACTCGCGTCGCACAGTGGCGACTGGCTGCTCGGTTCGACATTCAGCGCCGTCGATCCGTATGCATTGATGCTGTGCCGCTGGACGCGCAATTTCGCACGGCCGGCACGCAGCCTGCCGCGGCTGGGGCCCTACTTGCAGCGCATGCTCGCGCGCCCCGCGGTGATACGCGCGTTCACGACGGAGAAACTGGCGACGCCGTGGGTCTGAGTGCAACTTCTAATCAAGCATTCATAACGGCGACTGCACGCGTATTCAAATACGCCTCGAGCGCCTCCGGGCCGCCTTCGGAGCCGTAGCCCGAGTCTTTGACGCCACCGAAAGGCATCTCCGCGGATGGCATCGCGGGCATGTTGATCCATAGCATGCCGACTTCGACGCGACGGGACAGCAGGTCCGCATTCTTCAGCGACTTCGTAAATGCGTATCCGGCCAGGCCGTACGGCAGGCGGTTCGCTTCAGCAATCGCGTCATCCAAAGTATCGAAGCTGCGAATCGCGGCCATTGGACCGAACGGCTCGTCGTTGAATACCTTCGCTTCGAGTGGCACGTCCGCGAGGACGGTCGGTTGCCAGAAATTTCCGGCGTCACCGATGCGCTCACCGCCGGCCAAGACCGTCGCACCGCGCTCCACAGCGTCCTTCGTGAACTCTGCCATTGCTGTGAGCCGACGCGGGTTGGCGAGTGGGCCCATCTGCGTGCCGTCGGCGAGACCGTCTCCCACTTTCAAGGCCTGCGCATGCTTGGCCAGTGCGGCGGCGAAGTCGTTCCGAATGCTCTTATGC
>DATEOP010000334.1:0-14839 GCA_035274065.1 Burkholderiaceae bacterium | reverse complement strand
CGGTGTTGCCCAACGCCAGCCGTTTGCCTGCGACTGTGCCACGCACGCCGATACCGCTTGATGACTCGAATGTTTCGGCTTTCTGCAAGGTTAATTGGCGCGACCGGGCCGCGGCGACGATTGCATGCGCCAATGGATGCTCGGAGCCTTGATCAAGCGATGCGGCGAAACCGAGCACCTGGTCGTCGGTCCAGCCCGGCGCAGCGATCACACGATCGAACGTCGGCTTTCCCTCAGTCAGCGTTCCTGTCTTGTCGACGATCAACGTATCGACCGTGCGCAGCGCCTCGATCGCAGCAGCGTCGCGGAACAACACGCCCTGCGTTGCGGCACGGCCAGTTGCCACCATGATCGACATCGGAGTCGCCAGTCCAAGCGCGCACGGACACGCGATGATCAACACCGCGAGCGCATTGATCAGTCCGTAAACCCAGCTCGGCTCGGGGCCGGCGAGACCCCATATGACAAAAGTCGCCGCGGCCACGCTGATAACAGCGAGCACGAACCAACCGGCCACCACATCGGCAAGCCGCTGCATCGGCGCACGCGAGCGCTGAGCCTGTGCAACCATCTGCACGATTTGTGACAGCATCGTCTCACTGCCGACGCGTTCAGCACGCATGACCAACGAGCCGCTTGCATTGATCGTGGCACCGACCAACGGATCACCAGGGCGCTTCGAAACCGGCATTGGCTCGCCGGTGATCATCGACTCGTCGACCGCGCTTTCACCTTCGACAACTTTGCCGTCGACGGGTACCTTTTCGCCGGGTCGCACTCGCAATTGATCGCCGACATGAACATGCGTTAGTGGAATGTCTTCCTCAGTACCGTCCGCACGAATGCGACGTGCCGATTTGGGTGCCAGTCCTAACAGCGCCTTGATTGCGGCGGAGGTTTGCGAGCGCGCCTTGAGCTCCAACACCTGACCAAGCAATGTCAGAGAGACGATGACTGCGGCCGCTTCGAAGTAAACACTGACGCGGCCGTTCACGCCAAAGGACGCCGGAAACCACTGCGGCACCAATGTTGCCGCAACGCTATAGATGAAGGCGGCGCCGGTGCCGAGCCCTATCAGCGTCCACATATTCGGGCTGCGATTGGCAAACGACTGCGCCATGCGCACGAAGAACGGCCAGCCAGCCCACAGAATGACCGGCGTCGCTAAAACCAGCTCGATCCAGTTCTGAATCAGCGGGTCGAACCAATGCCAGCGATGCCCGAACATCGCTAACACAGTGACCGCAACGGTTAATGGCAGTGTCGACCACAAACGGCGCGAGAAGTCGCGAAGCTCCGGGTTCTCTTCTTCGTCCAGCGACGGCATCAACGGTTCAAGCGCCATGCCGCAGATCGGACAATTGCCCGGCTGATCGCGTCGAATTTCAGGATGCATTGGACACGTGTAGGTCGTCGCCGCTGGCGCAGACGACGTCTCTACCGGCGTCATGCGCTGTGGCGCCAGATACTTGCTCGGATCAGCAGTGAATTTCGCCTTGCAACCGGCGCTGCAAAAGTAATACGCATGTTCCTGATGCACAAACCGATGCAGAGACTCTTCGGTTACGGTCATGCCGCACACGGGATCTGTCAGTCTGCGCTCATCGACGGGTACCGCCGCCGTCACGTTAGCGTGTTCGTGGCATGTCTGCGTCTGATGCGCATGGTGGGAGCGATCTTCACCGTGCGGTTTATGCGTCGTCATGAGTAGCCTCTGAGTCCTAAACGCATAATAAACTCCGTAGTCAACCCCAGAGTCAAGGAGTTCTTATGCCACAAGGTGGTCTGACTATCGGACGACTAGCACGAGCCGCCAATGTCGGCATTGAAACTGTGCGCTATTACCAGCAAAGAAGGCTGCTCCCAGTGCCGCCGCCCCGGGGAGCGTTTCGCCACTATGACGAGAGCGCGGTAAATCGCATTCGCTTTATCAAGCGCGCGCAGGAGCTTGGCTTCTCACTCGACGAAATCACTGAACTGTTGCGACTGCAGGACGGCGCCGACCGTCGCGCGATTCGCCGCATTTCCACCGAACGTCTGGCGCAGATCGAAACCAAGCTGGCCGACCTAACTCGAATGCGCAAGGTTTTGAAGCGGCTGATCGCCGAGTGCGAGCACTCGCGCCTTGAGCATCCCTGTCCGATCATCGAAACGCTGTCGCAGAGTGACGGAAGTGCCATCTGACGCCGTGGTCTAAGCTGTACTTTCTCTGTTACGACGGTCAGACAAAGCGAAAGCCGTCCTTGTGCGCAGGACCGCTTACCTTCCTCCGTCATGCCGCTAACAACTTGATTTAAATGGCGTCCCCAAGCCGAACGGAATTAACTCGACCAACGTTAACTGCGCGCAGAATCCTTCGTATGACGCGACGGGAGCGACGAGCCGCGTGAGACTGCCTAGCTGCAACAGGAAACAACGACGCATTCGATGACGGCCGCTTTCGACCCATTGCGGACATTGACACCGCTCTAAAGCCCAGTGCACAGATCTTGTCCTTGCACCCGCATCTTTAGGGGCGCGTGGGTTCGACTTCAACCGTGATGGTGTCGCCGTCGACCACGCGCACTGATGCGACGTTGCTGTGGCGTGATCACCGAAGCGCAATGGCAACCAGCAATGTGGCAGTGCCGAATATTCGCATGCTTCTTATCGTAGCCAAGTTGGGTTTAAAAAAACAACCGCGACAGTGCACCCGAATCCATTGAGCACTCGCGCGTTGTCTTGTCCTGAGCACCTAGAGCTTGAAGTAAGGGGTGGTGAGTGCGTAGGGGTTTAAGACTCAGTTTCTTACACAGGCGTAGTACTTAGGTCCCTTCACTATCGTCTTGTCGAAATTGCACTTGGTGGCAATCTCCGAGTCTGTTTCGACGAGAATGACGCGATCGGAGGCGGCGTGTGCCACGGGGATCAGATTGCCACCGAAGATACCTGCGACGAGCCCGGCAGCAAACGCAGACGATGCAATAGCACCAAAGGTTATCTTCATGACGGACACTCCATTGCCTGTAGTTGAGAAATGTCAAAACGCATTCAGGCAAAACACGTCTGACGAAGCATTCGGCGCTTCCGGTCGGGTTCGCATGCCGCGGATCGCGCGAGTGAGTCATGGCGCCGCGGCTTCAATGCCCGCGCCAGCTGCTTTGATCGACCTGCCATCACGGGCATTCGATTTGTCGTCGTGAGCTCAGTGGTCCGGCCACTCGACTTCGTAGTAGTCGAACAGGCCGTTGTAGTCGCCTTTCCAGTCCAGACGATTCCCATCGAGCTTTGCATAGCTGACATAGCCTGTTGGCGAAACCATCCTCAGGCGCTCACCGTCTGCCGACCATTTGTACCGGCTGTGATCCGAGCCCCACGAACGGTACATTGGAGGAAACGGGCCAGGTGTTGGAACTTCTCTGGTGATCGCTGGGCCGTAGAGCATCAGGCCGTCCTCGAAAAACCGGACATAGCCACGTGTGTAGTCCGCTCGGAACATGCGAATGGAGCCGCGCCCCTTCCTTAAATTCTGAGAAACATAAATGCCGTCGAACCGCGGTCCGAAGGGGGTGGACCTACGACGGGACGTATCAGCCGGCCCGACCAGCGGGAACCCGCAGTGTATGCAGGCGGGGGCCTTCTCCGACACTTGGGCGTTGCATTCTGGGCAGTTCATTAGAGCCATGCGAAGCACTCCGACAAGATTGTTCTGGCGCAGATCCAGCGAATGCCGTCGAGTTTACGTATCAGGATCAGTCTTGTCGGTTAGTTTTTTGCAAGTGTCTGCTTGTGGCCGAAAGCAGACCCTCATTGCGTCACGAGGCGGTTGCCGCAATAAACTTTGGTCCCATCAGCCCTTCAAAAGACGGCAAAGGATGACCCCCCAAGAAGTTTTGAAGCATAGCGATACAGGCGACTTGTGGCCTACGAGCGGTGACTGCGACTGCAACGAGGTTTCCTCCGCATACGAGACCGCGTTGGCAGTGCGCGCACTTCGCGTCGCGCGTGGCGAACTTCCAGAGGGCTACAAGATAGGATTCACCAATCGCACCATTTGGTCGCGCTACAACGTATTCGCGCCCATCTGGGGTTCGATGTGGAACACGACTATCACCCATTGCAACGGCGCTGGGGTAGTTTCGTTGGCTCGTCTTTGCCAACCGCGGATCGAACCGGAGGTTGTGTTTGGAATTAGGGCGACGCCGCGCGCCAATTCCAGTCTCGAAGAATTGTTCGAAGCCTTGGAATGGGCTGCCCCATGGTTCGAGATCGTTCAGTCGCACGCGCCCAACTGGGTGTTCACGGCGCCGCAAACCGTAGTTGATGGCGGCCTTCATGGGCGGTTGCTTATCGGGCAACGGGTGCCTATCGCCGACTTAGCGTGCGACGCCGAGCAACTTCATCAAGTATTGGCGGACGCCGAGGTGAGATTGCACAAGAACGGCGAGCTAGTGGAAGTAGGCGCCGGCGTGAATGTTCTGGACAGCCCGCTTCGTGCGCTTATGCACTTCCTTGGAGAACTCCGCTCATGCCTTGGTGCGCCGGACTTGGTCGCGGGCGACGTGGTTACTACCGGAACATGGACCGACGCTTGGCCGGTGACTACTGGGGAGAGTTGGACCGCGGTCTTCAGTTTCCCCTTACCTCCTCTCCGAGTCAGCTTTGAATGATGGTCAAGGCGCCATTGAGTTGATCGGCTGTTCGGGACCGAACCCGTCGCGGACGTTTCCGGTCGAGTGACCAGTCGACTCGTCGAGGAGAGTCCCCACCGGTAAGGTCGCATTTGGCCGCAACCGGCTGATGCGGCGATCGCTAACAAGGAGCGCGCGAGACGATCACGCGTGCTCTCCATCTTGCACGGGTCCCGATGTAGTTTGCGAACTTCGGAGCCGTCACTCAGCTCGTCAGCGCTCGCATCGAACGGAACAGAATTTTTTCGATATCTTGCTTCTGGTCTAGCACTTTCGCCCATGGGTCTAAGCGGTCTGTGACTGTCGGAATGCGAAAGTCTGTCGGGTCAATTGTTTCCAGTTCTTTCCAAGTTAGCGGCATCGCGACGGCAGCGCCGGAAAGCCCACGAGGGCAGTACGGCACGATCGTGCTCTTGCCGCGCACGTTCATGTTGTAGTCCATGAAGACCTTACCGCGACGCTTCTCAGTCGCCCAATCGGTCGTGATTTCATTCGGATGTTCACGCAGCAGATGTTCACCAATCGTTCGTGCAATGTCTCGCACGGCTGAGTAATTCAGTTCTCGGCGAATCGGCACGATCACATGTAGTCCGGTCTTGCCCGTAGTCTTCACGAATGATGTGAGCCTCATATCGTCAAGCACATCCTTTAGCCATAAGGCGACCTGCCTGCCCTTTTCAAACGCAGGCGCGTTGAATTCTGGTTCTGCCCCCTTCGCTTCCCTACCAGAGTAAATGTATGGATGCGCTCACGAAGGCGAAGCATGCGTCTGCAATCCAGAAAAGAACATGCCTCCGCGGACAGAGATTGTTGGCGTCAGTGGACGAAGCGACCAGACCAACACACGGTCCTACAGTCCACTGAGCTACGCATGCTAAAGCTCTACCACGGTGGCCTATCTGACGCACGTCGCAGAACCCGCCGTCTGGCTGAGACTGACTTCGAGTACGCGGCGTGTTATGCCGAGATGTGTGAGGTAGACCACGTATTGGAAATGACGCCAGACCTGGCGCCTAGCGAAATCCTAGATCTCAGAGCCCACGGGTTCGATGCGAAAGCGGTAGCGGCCGCTCTCATCAATGCTGCGATTCCTGGATCACGGTCACGCCGAAGGGCAAGCTGTTCGTCCGCGCATTGCAATGTGTTTTGATTGCTAGCTGCGCCACGATGAACGCACGCGCCAGTTTTCTCGGATTGTGTAGTGCAATCGCGGGCAGGTGGCCCCCCGGAGTTCTCCACCTCATCAGGCTGCCCGACCGGCCTTGGCGAGCCGCTTGCAAGCTAACATCGCCGCGTGCCCGCACCGACAATCATCGCCGCCTTAACAGACCTGCTCGTCGAGCATTTGCCGTTTTCGGCAATGTCACCGGCTGATGTTGATTTTTTGATCACGCACAGCTCAATCGCATATTACGAGCCACATCAAGTGATCGTCGCTCCAAACGATGGAGTGCCGCCAAACTGCATCATCGTCAAGCAGGGACGCGTGCAGGGGACGGTTGCCGAAACCGAGAAGGTTGCTTTTGAGGCAGGTGTGGGCGACTGCTTTCCCGTCGGTGCACTGCTCGCGGAACGCCCGGTAACTCTGAACTATCGCGCAGTTGCGGACACGTTTTGCATCCTGTTGCCGCGTGCGAAATTCGACGAGTTAACTCGTCGCAGCAGCGTGTTTCTCGACTTTTGCAGGCGCCGCTTGGGGGTTTTGCTCGATCAATCGCGCTTGCAACTTCAACAGAGCTACGCGAGCGAAGCCAGCGTGGAGCGCTCGATGGCAACACCCGTAGGTGAGTTGGTACGCAGGCCGCCGGTCACTTGTTCACCCAATTCAACTCTGCGAGAAGCGTTCGAGCGCATGCGCAATGCACACGTTGGCTCGATCGTTGTGGTTACTGCTGCGGAGCAGAGCGAGCGCGTCGTCGGCATCCTGACTCGCACCGACCTTATCGGACGTGTGATCCTGCCTGAGGTGCCGCTGACTGCTGCCGTCCAGCAGGTGATGACGCCTGACGTCATGACGCTCGACTCCACTGCGACCGCGGCCGACGCGACGCTGCTGATGGCGGAACATTCGATTCGTCATATTCCGGTCGTGAGCCGCAACAGCGGAAAATCACACTTGATCGCCGTCGTCTCCGAGCGCGATTTATTCGTCCTGCAGCGCCTCGGCGTGCGTCAGCTGTCGGCGCAGATCAGACGCGCGCACGCTGTGCCAGCCTTGATCGCGGTCGCAGCCGACATTCGTAGGCTGTCGCATCATCTGGTGGCGCAGGGCGTTGCCGCTTCGCAGTTGACAAAATTGATCAGCCGATTGAACGATCAGCTCACGGTGCGCTTGCTGTCGCTGATTTCGCAGCAGTTTGGCATTGCGACCGACAGCTTCTGTTGGCTGTCGTTCGGCAGCGAGGGCCGCCACGAGCAGACGATTGCCACCGACCAGGACAATGGCTTGCTTTACATCGAAGGCGAAACTGAAAAGACCCGCTTGCTCGAGTTCGGCGATAGTGTCAACGCCGCGCTCGCATCGTGTGGCTTTCCGCTGTGCAAGGGCAACGTGATGGCAGGCAATCCGCGCTGGAGTTTGACGTATTCGGAGTGGGCCACCCTGTTCACCAATTGGATCGATCGAGGGGATCCGAGCGCGTTGTTGAACGCAAGCATCTTCTTCGACTTTCGGCCGCTCTTCGGAAACACGTCGCTCGGTTATCGATTGCGTGATGAAGTCATCCAACGCGCGCAGAACCCGCGCTTTCTGAAACAGATGGCCGATAACGCCTCGAGGAACCAGCCGCCGACTGGAAGCCTGATGGAATCGCTATTTACGGGTATCGGATTGGCCGAGGTCGATCTGAAGATGCACGGCACAGTGCCGTTTGTGGATGGCGCTCGAATCTGGGCTTATGCGACAGGGGTGGCGGAGACCAATACATCAGAGCGCTTCGCGCGGCTGATCGAGCGCGGACGGCTGCCTGAATCCGATGCGCGTGGCTGGATCGCCGCGTTCGAGTTCTTTCAGTTGATGCGGCTGAGAGAACAGCACCGAAGAGTGGGACAGCCGTCTTCTGATCACAGTCCAAACCTCGTCAAGCTGGCGAGTCTGTCTGCACTCGATAGGCGTGTGATCAACGAAGCTTTCCGTCAGGCTCGCAAGCTGCGACAGCGGCTCGCACTTGATTTTCCTGGATAGATGCTGCGCCGGTTGCGCCGCCGCTCGAATAGCTTGGGCCAGCGTTGGATCGTAATCGACGTTGAGACGACCGGTGTCGACCTCGCAAGCGATGCGTTGCTCTCGATCGGCGGCGTTGTATTGTCCGATGGGCGGATCATTCCGGCTGACAGCTTCGAAGTAAAGATCAAGAGAGCGACCGCTAGTACTAGCGATAACATCATCGTTCACGGAATCGGCAAGCAAGCTCAACTGCAAGGTGCCGACCCGAGCGAGGCACTACACGCTTTCCTGGACTTCGTCGGTGCAGCGCCACTCGCAGCGTTCCACGCTCATTTCGACCAAATCTTTCTTAAGCGCGCAATCGATGCTCACATCGAGCGGTCGTTTGGGAATGCCTGGCTCGATCTCGCAGAGCTGGCACGGGCGCTTGAGCCGGAGGCGCGACTGAGGTCACTGGACCATTGGCTGCAACGCTATCAGATTCCGGTCTACGCGCGTCACAGCGCCGCAGGGGATGCCTTTACGACCGCCCTGCTCGCAACGCACCTACTCGCGCTCGCAAAGCGTCTAGGCGCTAGCGACTTCGTTTCGCTGCAGCGTCTTGCAAGGAACGCGCGCTGGCTGCAATGATGCGCGTCGACAGGCGCGTTCGCGCATAAGCAATTCAGGCGCAGTGAATATCGCCCAACCAATGTTCAACTTGGAAGTTTCCTAGCTAGGACCATGCGTGATCTCGTACTACTTTGACCTCGCAGCGTGGCCGTGTTCGCCGCAAGCGGAGTACCGGCGGCGTGCGATCGCGTGGGGACGGCGTGCGTGTTCGCAATGACGCTGCGCGGATCGGCGCCCGACACCGTGCGGATGAACCGCAACGAAGAGCGGGCGAAAGGCGCGGTCACCGACCCTGGCGCCAACGATTGATCTGCGCGCAGGCACTTATGCCGACCTGCGCGGCGCACTGATTCCTGGATTCGATCCGGCTGCACTTCCATCTCGCCAAGCGGCTCGGTGTCCATTCGCGATCGGTGCAGGCGCAGGTCACCGGCAAGTATGGAACGTCGCAGGTTTACCTCTGGTCGACTGCACGCGTCCCGGTGCGCCGCATCCAGACAGCGCACCCGGAATTTAGCGCGAACTATTTTCGGTGCGTTTCGGAGCGGATTGGGCCCTGCAACAGCAAACACGAGGGGCGTTCGAACGGAAATCCTGAATACGAGTATGACTGCGCGACTGGGGCTTGACATTTATATCGTAATGCGATGTAATCATATCGTACAAAGATATAAAAAAGAGAGGGCAGCCATGAGCCAACTAACACGCAGACAGATGCTCACGACAACCGCAGCAGCAGGGTCGGTGGCGGTTGTCTCCTGGTTCGGAGTGCGCAACGCGGGCGCGCAAAAGGATGCTTCGCTTCGGCCAGTAGTCACGCCGCCGACGTTTGCCTACTTGACGCCGCCGGAAATCGCTTTCGTACAGGCTGCCATAGATTGTTTGATTCCCGGCGATGCGTTGGGGCCAGGTGCTAAAGAAGCCGGTGTCGCATATTTCATCGACCAGCAGTTGGCGGGCGCTTTCGGTCGTGGTGAAACCTGGTACATGCAGGGCCCTTGGAAGGACGGCACGGCCGAGCAGGGCTATCAGCTCAAGCTGACGCCGGCGGAACTGTATCGGGTCGGTATTCAAGCGACCGATGACTATTGCCAGCGAGCATTCGCCGGCAAGAAATTCGCTGACCTCGGCGCTGCTGAGCAGGACCAAGTGCTGCATGGTCTGGACAAAGGCGAGATCGAACTCGCAGGTGCTCCGGCCAAAGAGTTTTTCGCGATGCTCTGGCAGAACACCGGCGAGGGCTTTTTCGCCGATCCGATGTATGGGGGCAACCGCGACTTCGCCGGCTGGAAACTGGTCGGCTTCCCAGGCCCGCGTTACAACTACGTGAACGAAATCGAGCAATACGGCAAACCGTACACCATGCCGACCGTAGGGCTGATGGGACGCAACGGTAGCGCAATGCGCGAGGGCTGAGCATGACAACCAAACTTCAATCCGTTGATGTGGTGCTGGTGGGTTTCGGCTGGACCGCTTCGATCCTGGCGCAGGAACTAACCGATGCCGGTCTCGACGTGCTTGCGATCGAACGCGGCAAGTTCCGCGACACGGTGCCCGACTTCGCCACCACTCATATCCAGGACGAACTCAAATACGCCGTACGCAACGGGCTTTTCCAGGAACCGGCGCGCGAGACGCTGACCTTTCGCAATTCGATCGATCAGAACGCACTGCCGATGCGCCACCTTGGCTCGTTCCGTCCCGCCGCCGGCGTCGGTGGTGCCGGTATCCACTGGAACGGTCAAAACTGGCGCTTTCTGCCGTCCGATTTCAAGGCGCGCAGTCATATCGAGCAGCGCTACGGGAAGCGCTTCATTCCGGCGGACATGACGATCCAGGACTGGGGGGTCACGTACGACGACCTCGAGCCGTCGTATGACAAATGGGAATATCTGTGCGGTGTGTCCGGCCAGGCGGGCAATGTTCGGGGCAAGATCCAGCCCGGTGGCAATCCGTTTGAGGGCGCACGCTCGCGCGACTATCCGCTACCGCCGCTCAAGCGCAGTGCCGCTACTATGAAGTTCGACCAGGCCGCGAAGGACGTCGGCTTCAAACCATTTCCGTGCGCGGCCGCCAACACATCTCAACCATACAAAAATCCGTATGGAGTGCAGATGGGCCAGTGCACCTATTGCGGCTATTGCGAGTGGTTTGCGTGCGGCAACTACTCGAAGGCATCGCCGCAAACCACGATCCTTCCAGTGCTGTTGAAGAAAAACAACTTCGCTTACCGAACGAATTGCAACGTCACTCGCGTGAACCTCGATCGATCCGGCAAGCGGGCGACCGGCGTGACTTACGTGGACGTACAGGGCCGGGAATTCGAGCAGCCGGCACAGCTCGTCATCCTGTGTGCCTATGCACAACACAACGTGCACCTGCTGCTGCTCTCGAAGATCGGCGAGCCCTACGATCCCAGGACCAACCGCGGAGTGACTGGGCGCAACTACGCGTACCAGATCACGTCATCGGTCAATGTCTTCACCGACGACATCATGAATCCGTTCATGGGAGCCGGTGCGCTCGGCCAGGCGGTCGACGAGTTCAATGGCGACAACTTCGACCATGGACCGCACGGCTTCATCGGCGGCGCTTATATCGCGTTGTGGACCACCGGCGGACGTCCGATTCTGCAACAGCATGCAGTGCCTGACGGCACGCCAAAATGGGGCGCCGGCTGGAAGAAGGCGATGCATGAGAACTATCTGACCAGTGCGTCAATAGCTACGCACGGGAGTGTCATGAGCTACAGGAGCTCGTATCTCGACCTCGATCCGACGTACCGCGACGTCTACGGCAGCCCGCTTCTTCGGTTGACGTTCGACTACCACGACAACGAGCTAAAGATGTCGAAGTTCGTGACCGATCAAGCCGCGCAGATCGCGAAGGCCATGAAGCCGCGCTCGATCAAGGTCAACTATCGGCAAGGCCGCTATTCAATTCTGCCGTATCAGACGACACACAACACCGGCGGCTCGGTGATGGGTGATGACCCGAAGACAAGCGTGGTTAACCGCTACTTGCAGTGTTGGGACGTGCCGAACGTGTTCGTGATGGGAGCCTCGGTGTTTCCGCAAAACCCCGGCTACAACCCGACTGGGACGGTCGGAGCACTGACGTACTGGGCGGTCGATGCGATCAAGAACATGTATTTGAAGAACCCCGGTCCGCTGGTACAGGCCTGACGCGAAGGAGCCACATCATGCGTGTCAACAAGCCCAGGCTCAAAACGATGCGATGGATCGGCCTATGCATTCTCGCGGTGGCATCAGCCGCGTTGGGACAAGGCGTCACTTACTCGACGCTCGAGCGTGGACGCTATCTGGCCACCACAGGCAATTGCGCGTCCTGTCACACCGCCGACGGCGGCAAGCCGTTCGCAGGCGGGCGCGCAGTTCCAACACCGTTCGGAACGATCTACTCGACCAACATCACGCCGGATCGCGAGACCGGGATTGGCGCATGGTCAAACGACGAGTTCTACAAAGCGATGCACGAAGGCATAAGACGCGACGGCCAATACCTGTACCCGGCGTTTCCGTACCCGTGGTACACCAAATTAAGCGCACGTGATGTACAAGCGATCAAGGCTTACTTAGGCGCGCTTCCCGCCGTCCGGCAACAAAACAAGCCGTCGGAGCTTCCGTGGCCGCTCAGCGTGCGCGCAGTTATGGCAGGCTGGAATGCACTTTTTTTCCGCGAGGGCAGCTTTCGCACTGACCTGAATAAGTCGGCGCAATGGAATCGCGGCGCCTATCTGGTTGAAGGCCTCGGGCATTGCTCTGCCTGTCACACGCCCAAGAA
This sequence comes from Burkholderiaceae bacterium, assembly GCA_035274065.1. Classification (GTDB taxonomy): domain Bacteria; phylum Pseudomonadota; class Gammaproteobacteria; order Burkholderiales; family Burkholderiaceae_F; genus JACCZX01. Next base: position 2,587 of record DATEOP010000334.1, on the reverse strand, counting down.
CGTTTTGGGCGGCCTGAAGAAGAATCAGCCCCTTGAGGGCGGCTTCGGTGAGCACTGGTACGCGTCGAGCCTGACGGGTGACCTGCGCGACGGTCTCGGGAGCTGGTCAGCGCGGGATATTGTTGAGTATCTGAAGACCGGATCGAACAGCAAAGCCGCCGCGGCTGGACCGATGACTGACGTCATCCGCAACTCCACGCAACACCTGACCGATGATGATCTGAACGCGATAGCCACGTACCTGAAAGACATGCCGCGCACCACAGATGAAAACACCCAAACCGTGCGCGCCCTTGATCCCTCAGTGCTGAGCCGGGGTGAAGCGCTCTACGTCGATAACTGCACCGGATGTCACATGCAAGACGGTGCAGGTCTCGCTCAAGTTTTTCCACCGCTGAAAGCAAGCGCCGCCGTCCAGGCAAGCGATCCCACAACCGTCCTGCACCACATTATGGGGGGCGCAACGATGGCGGCGACTAAGGAAAAGCCGACCGGACTCGCGATGCCGGCATTCGGTTGGAAGTTGAATGACCAGGAGATCGCCGCACTCGCTACCTATATTCGCAATACTTGGGGCAATCGCGCTGATGCAGTCACCGAGCGCCAGGTTGTCAAAGTTCGTAAAGACTCCCCGGCGTCTGCACATTAAAGCGCGCACAGCGCGCTGACTACCCGCTCGCTGCGCGCAGTCGCCCTTCACTCCATGAGCGCGACTCTTCGAGAATGGCGATAATCCAAGTTCCCTGCAACGCGCACTTTCGCGCGCGCTCTTTTTGGATGCCATGGCGGTATCGAGAACACGACGGCCGGTATTCTTTGACTTGACGAAGATCCAGATGCCGGTGGGCGCGCTGACATCCATCACCCATCGTGTCACCGGCGTGCTGCTGGCCTTTGGCGTCCCGTTTTGCATTTATCTCCTAGACCTGTCCCTTCAGGGCCCGCTCGGCTACTCGCGAGTGATCGCCATCCTCGATCAGGTGCCAGTCAAGGGAGGGTTAATCGTGTTGGTTTGGGCACTCGCTCATCATTCGCTAGCCGGTACGCGTCACCTGTTGAGCGACATTGACATCGGTTCGCAGTTGCCTGCGGCACGGCGCAGTGCATGGGTTGTGAACCTCGGTGGTGTGATCGTGGCGCTGCTCGCGGCCGCGGTGTTATGAGGAAAACTGTCACGGGGTTACGCGCCTGGCTGATACAGCGCGTGAGCGCTGTTTACATGCTGCTGTTCATTGCATTCTTCTTGATCCGTTTTGTCGTCGACCCGCCGCGCTCGTACTTGGCCTGGAGTGGCTGGATGACGGGGTCCGGTATCGGCATTGCTACCTGCGTTTTTTTTGCGGCTTTGTTGGCGCACATGTGGGTGGGTGTTCGCGATGTCATCATGGACTACGTTAAGCCGGCCGCATTGCGCGTAAGCGCGCTGACATTGCTTGGGGGCGGTCTTATCGCGGCGGGATTGCGGGTCGCACAAATTTTCTGGACCGCGCGCAGTTAACCACGTTCCTATCGAGTCAACGCCTGAAGGCCCGATGCACTTCTCGATTTTTCGCTACAACCCCGAGAGCGACAAGAGGCCGTACATGCAGGATTTCGAGCTCGAGTTGAAGCCGTCAGACCGTATGCTGCTTGATGTCATTCTGCGAATCAAGCTTCAGGATGACTCGCTCACGATTAGGAAATCCTGTCGCGAAGGCATATGCGGCTCTGACGCGATCAATATCAATGGTCGCAACGGACTGGCATGCATTACCCCAGTGCGAGAACTTAAGGAACCAGTGGAGTTACGGCCTTTGCCGACCTTTCCCGTCATTCGCGATCTGGTGGTCGACATGACCCAGTTCTTTCACAACTATCACTCGATCAAACCGTATCTGGTCAACGACGAACAGCCTCCGGAAAAGGAGCGACTGCAATCACCCGAAGACCGGGACAAGCTGAACGGTTTATACGAATGCATTCTGTGCGCTTGCTGCACCAGCCAATGCCCGCCTTCATGGTGGAACCCCGATAGGTTTGTCGGCCCCGCGGGACTTCTGCAGGCTTATCGCTTCATCATCGACAGCCGCGACCGCGCTACTGGGGAGCGGCTGGATGATTTGAACGACCCGTACCGGCTATTCCGCTGTCGCACGACGATGAACTGCACCGAGGTTTGTCCCAAAGGTCTGGCGCCATCGCGCGCGATCGAAAAGATCAGGCTGATGATGGTCAAGCATTCATTGTGAGGCTCGTCAGCAGCATGTCGGCATCTCGATTGCGCGGCGGACTGAACTACTATCGGTAGCCGTTTACTTGCGTATCGCATCTTTATCGACGGCGACACCTGCACTCGGCGATCTGTTTCGCGATGCACTCGTCGCCGCAGGATGCGCCGCGCTGTTTAGTGGAATTCCTTCGACGCTATAGGCGTGGCTGACCGGCGGCGACGTGATGGAAGCGATGCGCGCCGCTGGCGCGATGCTGATTTCGGCGACATCAAGCGACACCGAACTATTTGTCGCAGCGGCGCTTGTCCACGCAGCCGTGTCCCTCTTCTGGGCGCTAATCCTTATATTGGCGCGCTACCGCGACAACATACGCTCGC
>DATEOP010000333.1:0-4691 GCA_035274065.1 Burkholderiaceae bacterium | reverse complement strand
GTTTATTTATCCGCCGAGATTCCGAAGCTCGGCACTTGGGAGACTTTGCGCCCCGGCGTGCATTGGGTGCGCATGCCGCTGCCGTTCGCGCTGGATCACATCAACCTCTGGGTGCTCGACGATGAAATCGACGGGCGCACTGGTTACACGCTGATCGATTGCGGAATCACCAGTAACGCCACGAAGCACGCCTGGGAGCAATTGTTCGACGGCTCATTTGCCGGCAAGCCATTGCTGCGTGTTGTATGCACGCATTTTCATCCGGATCACTTTGGGCTTGCTCACTGGTTGACGGCCGGCGGCGATCGTCAGCGCTGGACGGTACCTCTATGGATGACGGCGACCGAGTATGCGTTTGGCCGTTATCTGTCGGCTGGCCGTGGCGACAATATCAGTGGCGAATCGGCCGCCCGGCACTTTGCGCGCAACGGACTGACCGACGCCGAATCGCTGCAGCAGGTACGTGAGCGCGGTTCAGGCTATTACTCGAGTCTGGTGCCTGCTGTGCCGCGTAGCTTTCATCGGATTCATGAGGGTGATGAGATCGCCATTGGACCGGCACACGCGAAGCGCATCTTTCGCATCATTGTTGGCTTCGGTCATGCACCGGAGCATGCATCGCTATTTTGCGAGGATGATCGGCTGCTCGTCGCCGGCGATATGGTGCTGCCGCGCATCTCAACCAACGTCAGCGTGTTCGACCTCGAGCCCGACGCCGATCCGCTGCCGCGCTATCTGCGTTCTCTGGACCGGCTTCTGAAGCTGCCCGCCGACACGCTGGTGCTGCCGTCGCACGGCAAACCGTTTACAGGGCTGCATCGTCGCATCGGCCAACAGCATCACCATCACGCGGAGCGGCTCGACGAAGTACTACAGGCGTGCGCGACGCCGCAGACGGCAGCGAGCATCGTGCCGGTGCTGTTCAAGCGCCAGCTGGATCTGCACCAGATGACGTTTGCGCTAGGCGAAGCGCTCGCGCATCTGCATGCACTCTGGTACGAAGGCAAGCTCGAACGACGCGAAACGGACGAGGTGTATCGCTTCAGCGCGCTATAGCTGCGACGAAAGCAATGCTGCTGCGCGCTCTTTCAACTTCTCGTGCCATGGACGGGCGTTCCACTGCTCATACGTAATGCGCCTTGATCTTTTCAGATCTGCTTCGAACGTTTCAGTCTGCACACGGGCAAACTCTGCGTCGTAGACGTTAAGATTTGCTTCGTCATTCAAGCGAAACGATCGGGCGTCGAAGTTGGTCGATCCGACCGACGACCATAGACCATCGACGATCAACAGCTTGACGTGATACATCGTTGGCTGATACTCATGGATCACGGCGCCAGCCTGAAGTAGCGGCCCCCAACTGGCGCGCGATGCATTACGTACGACATCGGTATCGACATATTCTCCGGGCAATATAAGACGCACACGCACGCCGCGTTTCATCGCGCTGACCAGTGCCTCGCTGGTGATTTCATCAGGGACGAAATACGCCATCGCCAGATCGATCGACTTGGTTGCGGCCGCGATCGACAACAGGTACATCAGGTGCATGCTTTCGGAGCCGCCTTGGCTCGAGCTTTGAAACACTTGTGCATACATTGGACCGGCTGACTTCTGAACGGGAAAGTACGGGTCCTCGTGCAGCACTGAACCGGTTACCTTGGTCCAGTTATCCATGAAAGCGGCCTGCATCTGCGCGACAGCAGGACCTTCGATCCGATAGTGATTGTCTCGCCAATGCTCGGGGTCCTGCGCGTCACCGGTCCAATTGTCAGCAATGCCGACGCCACCGGTGAAACCAATTCGTCCGTCGACGATCAGCAGCTTCCGATGCGTCCGGTTGTTCACGCGCCCGAGGTTGTACCAGCGCAGCGGCCGATATTTGCGAAAGTCGACGCCTGCCTGCGTCATCGTTTCAATCGAATCATTGTCCATTTTCTGGCTGCCGAGCCAGTCCACCAGGACATTGACCTTGACGCCGGCGCGTGCGCGCTCGGCGAGTGCTCCCGCGAAGCGCTTGCCGATTTCTCCGGACCAGTAGATGTAGGTTTCAAAATCGATCGTCCGTTTCGCCGCCGAGATGGCTTGCAACATTGCGGGGAAAATGTGCTCGCCATTCAGCAACGTTTGGACGCGATTGCCGTCGAGCAGTGGAGGCCCAAGCAGGACACTCATCGACCGCAGAAACTGCTGATCGGCGACTGGATACGCATGCACAGGCCTGACGGCAATCTTTTTCTCTGCGCGCAGATTTAGAACAAGCAACGTCACCAGCACCGTCAGGATGCCTGTGGCGAAGATGGGCAGGATGAGTCGCTTGAGTTCCATGACCGGTGCAGGGGGCTCGCGGCTAAGTCGCGGACGTCGGCTGCCATGCAAGAATCCAGCCACCCGGCGGAAGGATCGGGTCGACGATGGCCAAGCCCAATTCAACCAAAAGACCGGAAACGCTGCTGACGCACGGCGGAAAAGTGGCAATCGCGGGTCATGACTTCATCAATCCGCCGATCGTGCGCGGCTCCACGGTGCTGCATGCCAGCGTGGCAGACATGAAGGAGCGCTCGCGCCGTTATCGCGCCGACGAGCCGGGCGCGGTCAACTACGGGCTGTATGGGACGCCGACGCACCACGCGCTTTTCGAGCTGTTGACCGAGCTTGAAGGCGGCTACAGAAGCTGGGCCGTGCCATCGGGACTGACGGCGTGCACGGTCGTGCTGCTGGCGTTTTTACGGTCCGGCGATCATGTGCTCGTCCCCGACTCGGTCTATGGGCCGACGCGGCGTTTCTGCGTTGAAGTGTTGCCGCGGTTCGGCGTGCAGACAACTTTTTATGCGCCGTCCGCGGAACTCGAGCTCGAAGCACTGTTCCGGGTCAACACCCGGCTGCTATGGCTTGAATCGCCCGGATCACTGACCTTCGAAATGCAGGATGTGCCTTTGCTGGCCGAGTTGGCGCGCAAGCGCGGCGTCATGACCGCGATCGATAACACCTGGGCCACGCCGCTTTACTTTCAGCCTATCAAGTGCGGCGTCGATATCAGCGTGCACGCGGCGACCAAGTACATCTGTGGGCATTCGGACATGCTGATGGGAACCATCACCTGCGCTCAGCAGGCGTGGACTCCGCTGCGCCAGATGTTGTTTGGCATGGGCTTGATAGTGAGTCCCGAAGATGCTTATGCCGCGCTGCGTGGTTTGCGTTCACTGCAAGCCCGGCTTATCCAGCATCGGAGCAATGCGGAGCGGCTGATCGAATGGTTGCTGGCACAGCCCGAGGTGGAGCGCATTTTGTATCCCGCCCTGCAAAGCGACCCTGGCTACTCTTTGTGGAAGCGCGATATGAGTGGCGCCACTGGATTGTTCGGGATCGTGTTGAAAGAGGGCGCAGGCGGAGCTCGGCTGAATGCGCTGGTCGATTCGGTAGAACTCTTTGGTCGAGGGTATTCGTGGGGCGGCTACGAAAGCCTGCTGGTTCCGGTTTATCCCGAGCGCAGCGTCGCTCCGTTCGGAGCCGAAGGGCGTCTGTTTCGGATCTCAGCCGGTCTTGAGGATCCGGCCGATTTGATCGAGGATTTAAAGCGGGGCTTTGCGGCGTTACGCGCCTGCTGAACGCGCACGAAATTCGCGTAAATAGGCCAGACCGCGAATCGCGCGGCTGCCGTACCAACTCGTCATTTCGCCGTCGATCAAATCGACGGGAACGTTCAGTCGGTCGCGAAGCTCATTGAGGTGTCGCTGGCGAAACATAAAAGGCTCAGATGACAGCAACACGCGGCCGACCGCGTGCGATGCGCTTTCAATGTCGGAAATAACCGGATAGCGCGCTGCGCCGGACCACCCGCCCGGCTCAATTGTTACCTCCCAGCCGACGCAGGCCAGCGTTCTCGCAATGTAAGTATCAGAAGCTACTGCCATCCACGGGTCCTTCCAGACCAGATAAAGCACGCGCTCTGGACTCCATGTCGCTGCCTGACACGCAGCAAGCTCGCGCTTCAATTCGCCGGCGAGTTGTTCGGCGCGCGGCTCGACACCAAAAACTTCGCCGAGCAGTCCGAAAAGCGCGATGTTGTCTGCCGGACTATTCGGATGCGTGACGATCACATGCGGCACGAATTCCTGAATTTTCTGGAATGTGACCAGATCGTTCTCATCGACATTGACGATGACATGGGTCGGATGCAACCCGCGCAAGACTTCGAGCTTTACATCTTTCGTGCCGCCTACCTTCGGCACATTGCGCACGGCGTCGCGCGGATGAATGCAGAATCCGGTGCGACCCACCACTTGCTGCTCGAGACCCAGGCTGAACAGAAGTTCGGTGATCGACGGCACCAGCGAGACGATGCGCGCGCTTGAGTCCGCGCGCGGGTGCGAGTTGCCAGCGGCATCGACACAACGCACTGAAGGGCCAGCTATCAGAGCCGCCAATCAGGCGTCACCGGCGCGCGGCTTTTGTTTGCGGCCCGCCATGATGCGATCGAACAGCCAGCGCGGCATCACCTTCAGAAGCGCGGTCACCCAGCCCATTTGCCAAGGAATCGTGCGGTAACGCACACCCGCGATGATCGCGTCGGCGGCGCGCTGCGCGAAGGCGTCGACATTCATCAGAAAGGGCATCTGATACGGATTTCTGTTCGTCATCGACGTGCGAATGAAGCCGGGCGAGATCGTGACGACCTTGACGCCAAACTT
>DATEOP010000332.1:0-3725 GCA_035274065.1 Burkholderiaceae bacterium | reverse complement strand
CGAGCGCACGAGCACCGACGACGAGCCGTTAAGCGGCTGGAAAGTCGCGTACGAGTTCACACGGCGCGCACGCTATGACGAAGTGTTCAAAGTGTGGGTGCGCGATCGATGAACACTGCGCAGCACGCTGCGCGGCACGATCCTCCCGACACTTCGACACGCGCCTTCGTCAAACTCGGATGGCCGCTTTTCATTGCCAATCTGGCACTCGTCGGCAACGGAACGATTGATACCGTCATGGCCGGCGGATTGTCGGCGACCGATCTGGCGGCGGTCGCCGTCGGCTCGAGCATCTATGTGTCGGTCTACATAGGCTTGATGGGTGTATTGCAAGCGTTGTCGCCGATTGCCGGCCACCATTTTGGAGCGCAACGTTGGCGCGCAATCGGCGACGACTTGCAGCAGGCGCTCTGGCTATCGGTTTTCTTGACGCTGATCGGGCTGCCAATCCTGCTCGCTACGGAGTCCTGGCTCGCATTCGCGCGCGTCAATTCAGACGTTGCGTCGATTTCCACGAGGTACTTGCAGGCGATTGCGTTTGGATTGCCTGCGGCTTTGGCAGCGCGCGCGTTCGTTGCACTGAACGCAGCGGTGTCGCGCCCGAAAATCACAATGCTGATCAACGTGACGGCTCTGGCGTTAAAAGTGCCGCTCAATGCGTTGTTCATGTTTGGGGCCGGCCCAATACCAGCAATGGGCGGCGCCGGCGCCGGTGTTGCAACCGCAGTCCTTGCGTGGCTGATGCTTGCACTGAACCTCGGAGTGTGGCGATTCGATCCGTTCTTTCGGAGCTTTCACAGTGACCGTACGCATTTGGCTCGGTGGCAAAGTCAATGGGAGCTCCTGAAGCTAGGCATTCCGATCGGCCTTTCAGTGCTCTTCGAGGTGACGTCATTCACGTTCATGGCGGTCTTAATCGCGCGCTTGGGAACGGCAGCCGTCGCCGGACACCAAGTGGTGGCCAATATCGCAGCGGTTCTGTTCATGGTTCCGCTTGCGATCGGCATAGCAACCAGCGTACTGGTCGCCCAATCGCTTGGCGCAGGCCATCCGCGCGTTGCCCGTGCCGCCGCGCTACGCGGATTTCGCTTATCGATCGCGATCGCACTGGTGGCCGCGATCCTAGTCTGGCTGCTACGCGAGCCGCTCGTAAGGCTTTATACGATCGACGCCGCAGTCAGTGCGATGGCCATTACTTTAATCGGCTGGACTGCGCTCTTTCATGTCTTCGATGCAGGGCAAGGAATTGCCGGCTTCGCGCTGCGCGGCTATAAGAACACGCTGTGGCCGATGGTGATTTACGGTGTTTCGCTTTGGGGAATCGGATTGATCGGTGGATATTGGATCGCGTTTAATCAAACACTCCTGGGTCCTCCGCGTGGCGCGCTCGGCTTCTGGGAAGCTGCAACACTAGCGCTTGCGCTTGCTGCGATCTCGCTCACGTGCTTGGCGAATGTCGTCTCACGGCGGGCGGCGCAGCAGGCATAAGAAAGGCCGGGAAGCCCGGCCTTTAGGTTCAAGCAGCGCTGCTTTATCGCGTTGCCTGTAGAGCTGCGATCCGCTGCTCGATAGGAGGATGGCTCGAAAACAGCGCCAGCATCCCACTCGGGCGTCCGTTGATGCCGAACGTTTGGACCTGCTGCGGCAGTTGCCCAGGATCTTGTCCACCGAGTCGCGCTAAAGCGTTGATCATCGGGCGATTGGATCCCATCAACGCAGCAGCACCGGCATCCGCCCGGAATTCACGTCGACGAGAGAACCACGCCACCACGATTGCGGCCAGGAATCCAAGCGCGATATCCAGAACGATCGTCGTCAGGTAATACCCGATACCCGGTGCAGCACTTTCGTTACGCAGCACCATCCGGTCGACGACGTAGCCGATTACGCGTGAGGCGAACACGACGAACGTGTTCATCACACCTTGCAGTAACGTCATGGTCACCATGTCGCCGTTCGCGATGTGCGAGACCTCGTGACCGAGTACAGCCTCGACCTCATCCTTGCTCATCGACTGCAGGAGCCCTGTCGACACGGCCACCAGCGCGCTGTTTTTAAACGCGCCGGTAGCAAACGCGTTCGGCTCGCCTTCAAAAATGGCAACCTCCGGCATTCCGATCCGAGCTTTTTCGGCATGACGTTGTACGGCGCCTAGCAGCCATGACTCCATCGCGTTAGATGGCTGGCTGATCACCTGCGCGCCGGTTGACCACTTCGCCATCGGCTTGGATAGCAGCAACGAAATGAAGGCACCGGTAAAGCCGACCACCAGCGAAAAGATTGCCAGGCTACCGACGTTCAGCGTCTGTCCGCCGAGATTGAAGTTGATGCCGAATACCGACGACAGCACGGTGAGGAACAGCACCAGGACGACCATAATCGCCAGGTTCGTCAAAACGAACAGAGCGATACGTTTCATAAAGTAGTCTCCACAAAGAGTGATCAGAATCGGCTTGGCTGGCAGGCCCAACATGAGCCGGCCAGTAGAACACCGCAAATTTCAATCACGCTACATTGTTTTCCCCAACGTCAGGTTGTGCTCGTTTCCCGAATATCAAGCATTCGACCGACGCGCGCCGAAGCCGTTCGCTCAGCCCGACATGAGGGTCATCGCTCATTGCGTCAATAGTCACGGACCAAGGGGCACACCGCCGCCAGATAGAATTTCGGTCCTTCCAACATCCATCTCCCATGTCTGCCATCGACCTACAGCGCGCCGCCGTGCGGCCTATTCCCTTCGTACCCCGGCTCATTTTCGCATCACGCTGGCTGCAACTACCGTTATACGTTGGCCTGATCCTGGCGCAAGCGGTTTATGTCTACCACTTCTGGGTTGAGCTGATCCATCTGATCGAGGCCGCCTTCGGTGATGCTAACGCGTTAAACACGCTAATCAAGAGCATCGGCTATCAGTTGCCCCAGATTGTCAAGGACGGCGTTGTAGTTGGATACGAAAAGCCCGAACTCAATGAGACGGTGATCATGCTGGTTGTGCTGGCGCTGATCGATGTCGTAATGATTTCAAATCTGTTGATTATGGTCATCGTCGGCGGCTATGAAACATTCGTGTCGCGCATGTATCTCGAGAGCCATCCGGATCAACCCGAATGGCTGTCGCACGTGAACGCGAGCGTGCTCAAAGTGAAACTTGCAACTGCGATTATTGGTATCAGCTCGATTCACCTGCTGAAGACATTTATCAACGCCGAAAATTACTCACCGAAGGTACTCATTGCGCAGACGGTGATTCATTTCACATTCTTGCTGTCGGCAATGGCAGTCGCGTCGACCGACCGGTTGCTGGCCGGCGCGAGTAGAACCGCGAGAGAGCACGTATGACGACGATTCGACAGGATGAACTGATCGAGAGTATCGCTGCCGCCCTGCAGTACATCAGCTATTACCATCCCGCCGATTTCATCACTCATCTCGCGCGTGCTTATGCAGGCGAAGAAAGCGTCGCGGCGAAGGACGCGATTGCTCAGATTCTGACCAACTCGCGCATGTGCGCCGAAGGCAAGCGGCCGATTTGCCAGGACACCGGCATCGTGAACGTGTTTCTGAAAGTGGGGATGGGTGTGCGCTGGGATGGCTTTACCCGCTCGCTCGAGGATGCGGTTAACGAGGGAGTACGTCGCGCGTATAGGAATCCGGACAACCTGCTGCGCGCGTCGATCGTTGCCCCGCCGGAGTTCGGTCGCAAGAACACCGGCGATAACACACCA
>DATEOP010000331.1:0-4735 GCA_035274065.1 Burkholderiaceae bacterium | reverse complement strand
GTGCGATAGACGGCCACGAGCAGTACTGTTGTCAGCGTCGCCGCCTCCATTGCCACCCAGAGCAGCCCCATGTTGTTGGTCAGCAATGCCAATAGCATCGTGAACGTGAACATCTGATACATGCTGTGAAACAGACGCATTCGCGGCGGGGTCATCTTGCCGTGGTCGCGTTCGATGCGCATGTAGGGACGCGCGAACAGTGCTGTAGTGAATGCCACGAATGCCGTTAGCGCGACCAAAAATACGTTCAGAGAATCGACGAAGAACTGCTTGTCCAATACCAACATTGGCCCGTTCGCGATGATTTGTGCTGTCAAGGCGCCCGCCGCAACAAAAGTGGCGAAGCTAAATACAACGTTGATTTCCGGAGCGCGGTCGCGGTGGCCGATCACCCCGAGTACGGCACCACCAGCGAGCGGAATGCAGAGGAGGGCGAGCAGATACTCCACGCTCACTCCTCCTTCAGCTTTTCAAGATTTCGGATGTCGAGGCTGTCGAACTGCTCGCGGATCTGGAACATGAAGACCCCGAGGATGATCATGCCGACCAAAACATCCAGGGCGATACCGAGTTCAACGACCATCGGCATTCCGTAGGTCGCACTGGTGGCCGCGAAGAACAGCGCGTTTTCCATCGCGAGGAAACCGATCACTTGTGGGATTGCCTTGCTGCGCGTAATCATCATCAGGAACGAAAGCAGCACGCAAGCGAGTGCGATACCCAGGGTGCCGCGCGCGACTGACACCGACAACTGCGAAATCGGCAGCGCCAGGTTAAAGGCGAAGATCACGAGGACAATGCCTAGCAGCATCGTCGTCGGGATGTTGATCAGCGTCTCGATATCCCAGCGCACGTTCAGACGTACGATCAGCCGGTGCAACAACCAAGGCATCATCACGACCTTTAGCACGAACGTCAGCAGCGCTGAGTAGTACAGATGCGGCTGTGCGGTGAAGTAGGCCATGACGGTGGTTGACATCACCAGCGTCAGGCCCTGCAGAGTGAAAAGTTGAATCAGCGACAGCACGCGACGCTGCGCCAGCAGCGCAAACGACAGCAACAGCAGCACCGCAGCGAACAGATTGATCAGCTGGATGGCAAGCTCAGTCAACGTCAGGCACCCAACAAGAAATGCACCAGCATGCCGATCACCGCAAGCATGAACGCGCCCGCCAGAAACTCCGGAACACGAAAGATGCGCATCTTGGCCGACAGCGCTTCGATCAGAGCCAACGCGGCGCCGCCGATAATCAACTTGATGACCAGCACCGGAAGGGCCAGCAGAAGTCCGGTCGGCTCGCCGATGTGCGAAATTCCCCAAGGCAAAAATATCGCCAGTCCAATGCTCGAATAGGCGAACAGCTTCATGCTTGCCGCCCACTCGATCAGCGCGAGGTGTCGCCCCGAGTACTCCAGGATCATCGCCTCATGGATCATCGTCAACTCGAGATGCGTGGCAGGGTTGTCGACTGGCACTCGAGCGTTCTCAGCCAGCGACACCATCGTGAAAGCGACGCCCGCAAATGCCAAGCTCGGATAGATTGCAAACGGTTGAGTGGACATCGTCTCGACGATGCTCGCCAACAGCGTCGACTGGGTGATAAACGCCGCAGTGAACAGCACCATTAGCAGGGCGGGCTCGGCCAGGAACCCCACCAGCATTTCGCGCCGAGCGCCCATCGTCCCGAACGCAGTGCCGATGTCCATCGCCGCCAACGCCATGAACACGCGCGCCAATGCAAACAATCCCACGAGTGCGATTGCGTCGGCGGCGGGTGCGAGTGGCAGATCGGTCGACAGACTCGGGACGATTCCGCATGCAAGCACCATGGCACCGAATACGACGTACGGCGTCGCACGGAACAGCGGGCTCGCATTTTCGGCCACGATCGACTCTTTGTTAAAGAGCTTGTGCAGCGTTCGATAGGGAAGCAACAACGGAGGCGCGCTCTTGTTCTGCAGCCAAGCGCGGCACTGATTGACCCAACCTGTCAGCAACGGCGCGCCCAGCACGGCCAGTAGTAACGCGAGCAACTGTGCGCCGACGCTGTAAAGGCTCATCGGAACACCAGCACCAGCATCACCAGTAGAGTGACAAAGCTGTACAGCAGATACGTCGTGATGCGTCCCTGCTGCAGCAACCCCACTACGCGCGATGCGCTCTCAGCGACACGCGCTATCGGAACGTAAAGCCACCGCCAGAAGTGGTCGCTCGCGTCGAGTCGATATACCGGCTGCATGTCAAACGCGGTCGGCAGATGCCGTTCGATGCGGAAAAAAGGTTCGAATACGAGACGGATTGGCTGACCGAATCCCTCGGCGGTATCCTGCATGCGCGCGTTGAGCAGAGGAAAGCCACAGTCCCAAGCCGGCGCACGCCGGACTCGACCGTGATAGAGCCTTCGCACAAGTATGTAAGCCAATGCGAAGCTTGCGGTTACAAGAAGCAGAAACAGCAGCGGACTGTAGCTGGCACGCTCGGCAGCAACTGGCGCCAGAATCAACCAACCGTTGGCGGCGACGGTGGGTCCCACGCCGCTGCCGACAAGCACCCTTGTGACCGGATCGATTAGCGCAATGACCTGCGTCGGCAAGAGACCGAGCAGCACGCAACCCGAGGCGAGCCATACAAGTCCGACGCGCTCCGAAGTCCCTGCATCGTGCGAGCGCGCAATGTTCGGTTCTCGCGGCTGGCCAAGAAAGATCACGCCGTAGAACTTGACCATCACATATCCGCCCAGTGCGGCGACCAGTGCGACGCCGGCTGCGACGACGGGAACCAGCATGTTCACGAAGGTTCCCGGCAGCCCGAGCGTGAACAGAAAGCTTTGCAGCAGCAGCCACTCGGACACGAAGCCATTCAGCGGCGGCAGACCTGCCGCGGCAAGGGCGCCCGCCAGAGCGAGCCAGCCAACCCACGGCATGTAGCGCAACACGCCGCCGAGCTTGCCCAGGCTGCGTTCACCCGTACCGTGCAGCACTGCGCCTGTGGTCAGAAACAGCAGGCTCTTGAAGAACGCATGATTCAGCGCGTGATACAGCATGGCCGTCAGCGCCAGTGCTGCCATCGCAGCCATCTGGTAGGCGGTAAAGAGCAGCGCAAGCCCCATCGCTACCAATAGCAGCCCGATGTTTTCGATCGACGAATATGCGAGCAGCCGCTTCATATCCGTCTGAATCGCGCTGAAGACGACGCCGAAGAGTGCGGTACCCAACCCAATGGTGAGCGCCAGCACTCCCCACCACCAGAGTTGAAGCTGTAGAACTTCAAAACCGATCCGGAGCAGCCCGTAGATCGCTGTCTTCAACATCACACCGCTCATCAGTGCCGATACCGGTGACGGCGCAGCGGGATGTGCTTCAGGCAGCCAGATATGTAGTGGAACGATGCCGGCTTTCGCACCGAAGCCGAACAGCGCGAGCAGGAACGCTATCGACGCCCAAAAAGGCGTCAGTTGCTGCGCCCTCATGTTGGCAAATGTGTAGTCGCCCGTATTGGCCTGCAGCACTCCGAAGCAGAGCAGGATCGCCAGCGCACCGATATGCGCAATCAGCAAGTACAAGTAGCCGGCGCGCCGGATTTCCGGGATCGTGTGGTTCGATGTCACCAGAAAAAACGATGACAGCGCCATCAGCTCCCACATCACCATGAAGACATAGGCATCGTCAGCCAGCATGATCAGCGCCATGCTCGCGATGAAGACGTGGTACTGCAGGCACAGCAGTCCCGGTGCCGTGCCTTCGCCGCGACGGAAGTAGCCGGCAGCGAAGATTGAGATGCCCGCAGCAGTACTGCCGAACAGCAACAGGAAAAAAGCCGACAGCGCGTCGAGCCGCAGGTGAAAAGGCAGTCCGGGCAGGCCGAGCGGAAGCACCGCGACCTGTGGATCCGAAAACAGCGTGGCTAGCGCTGCAATCGCGATCGCCAGGCTCAGTGCTGCGCCAAGTGGAAATAGAACGCGCGCAACCAGGAAGAAACTGTGCGGTCGAAAGATCCCGGCAGCACCCACGGTGAACAAGAGGGCGACGGCTGCGAGTATCCAGTCAATCGGCAGCAGCTGCGCCAGAGTTGTCACGAGCTACTCTACCCGCATGCCCGGCTGCGCACCTTCGTGAGGGTCGAGCAGATAAATCCCGGAATGTTGTTTTTCATCGGCGTGGCTCGCCGCGAGCACCATGCCTTCGCTCACCCCAAACTTCATTTTTCGCGGCGCAAGGTTCGCGACCAGCACGGTCAGTTTGCCAATCAAATCTTCGGGTTTGTATGCCGCCTTGATGCCCGACAGAACGTTTCGATGACGACCCTCGCCCGCATCGAGCGTCAGCCGCAACAGCTTGTTCGAACCATCGACGTGCTCTGCGTTGACAATCTTCGCAATGCGAAGATCGATCTTGGCAAAGTCATCGATCGTGATGGTGTCGGCGATTGCGGCTCCGCCGGGTAGGGACGGTGCCTCCTCCACCGAGTCGGCAGGGTCGAACAGCGCATCCAATTGCTTAGGTTCTACTCGCGTCATCAGGGGCTCGAAGGTAGAAAATTCGTGTTGGGGCTCAATGAAGCTGTTGATCGCCATTGGCAGTGTGATCATCGACCATTCGAGCGGTTTACAGCGCAAGAATCTTTCAACGTCTTCTGCGAGCTTCGGAAGCACGGGCTTCAAGAAAATAGTGAGGCCCTTGAAGGCGGCAATTGAAGAAGCGCAAATCTCGGCGAGCTGTTTCTTCGCTGCGGGAT
>DATEOP010000330.1:0-5755 GCA_035274065.1 Burkholderiaceae bacterium | reverse complement strand
GTCGAGCATATGCGCGTCTTCGGTGATGACGGTCCGCAGCTCGCATTCGATGCGTATGGTGCGACGGTCGAGCGGCTTGCGACCATCGTCGAAGAAAGCGAGCTGTTACGCGTGCTCGATGCAGCGTGCGGTTTTCAGCCTTTGATCAAGAGAATGTTCACGGCGTTCGTTTCGCTTGCTGCAAGCGTTGATGCGATCGAAGTTTCGCTCGAAGACGCATCCATTGCCGTCAAGCTGCTGATCGGCGCCGATGGCGCCAACTCTTCGGTGCGTGCTGCTGCCGGTATCAGTGCGACAGTCAAGGAATACGATCAAACAGCGATCGTTGCGAATTTCGAATGCGCTCGCCCGCACCTGAACACTGCCTGGCAATGGTTTACCGACGAGGGCGTCGTCGCCTTGCTGCCGCTACCCGGTGACCGCGTATCGCTGGTGTGGTCGGCCCCAATGGAGGTCGCAACCGAGTTAGCCGCGCTTAACCCAGATCAGTTGGCAACGCGCGTCACCGAACGATGTTCGTCGCACGGCCGCGGATCGACTGCAGTCGGTGGATTGACTGCAATCGGGGCGGCGCACACATTCCCGCTGCGACAGATTTCCGTGGCACGTCTGATCAGCTCGCGCGTGGCGCTTGTGGGTGATGCTGCGCACGTGATTCACCCGCTCGCGGGCCAGGGGCTGAATCTCGGATTGCAGGATGTCGCCCTGCTTCACGACGTCGTACGTGCGCGCGAGCCATTTCGAGATATCGGAGATCCGGTGCTTCTGAGACGCTACGAGCGTGGACGTGCTGAAGCGCTGGGCCTGATGCGGTTTACGACAGATTCGCTGGCGCGCCTCTTCGCCTTCGATGACCCGCTGGTGCGTGGCCTGCGGAATGCCGGTTTGACGGTCGTTAACCGCCTGAGTCCACTGAAAAACGCCTTAATTCGCCGGGCGCTCGGTTGAACTGGATCAACGGCCGGTGGTCTACCCTGACTATTCGCCCGCACTGATTACACTCGCGGCTCTGCCGGAGAACAAACTTTATGAAACGCCTGATTCGATACGCTGCTTCGACTTTTTTCTGGTCGGCCACCACGCTGCTGGCCGGTTCCCTCGCGCTGGCACAGATTTCGTCGAAGCCGAGCGACAGCAAGAATGCTCCCGTGCCCGGCAGCCCTGAAGCGCAGGTTGCAGCACGGTTTGCCGAAAAGTCCGGGGGCCAGAAACCCGATCAGGTTTTCAAAGGCCGCGGCGGTTTGTATGAAGTGCTGCTGGGCGGGCAGATCTATTACGTCGATCCCGATGTGTCGTTTGTGCTGGCGGGGCGCATGTTTGATCCGACCACGCGCGAAGACCTAACGCAAAAGCGGCTCGATGTTGCGCTCAAGGTTGACTTCAAGTCGCTGCCTCTCGACCAAGCGGTGAAAACGGTGCGCGGTAACGGCTCGCGCGTGATGGTGACATTCGAGGATCCGAATTGCGGCTACTGCAAGCGTCTCTGGCAAAACATGGGTGAGCTAAAGAACGTGACGATCTACACGTTCCTGTATCCGATCCTGTCGCCCGATTCGATGGATAAATCAAAGGCGATTTGGTGCTCGAAGGATCGCGCGCAGAGCTGGGACGATCACATGGTGCAGAACAAAGCGCCTGCAGCGGCGGATTGCAAAAATCCGCTCGAGCAGAATGTTGCGCTGGGTCAGCAACTCGGCATCAACGGGACGCCGACGATCATTTTTGCAGACGGCACGCGTAGTGCGGGTGCGATGCCAGTGCCGGCCATTGAGCAGCGCCTAGCCGCTGTAAAGAAATAAATTAACGCTTAGGCAACAGCGATTCCGGCGTGGTGCCTTTGGGCACGAGCAGCCACGCCTGGCCTTCGTACTTTTGACGCCCCGCACGCTCAGCCGCGGCGGCACCGAAACCCCAGAAAAAATCGAACCGAAGCGGGCCGCGAATAGCGCCGCCCGTGTCCTGCGCCATCATCGGCCGCACTAGTCGAGCTTTTGAATCGGAAGCTTGCAAACTCGGATCCGTCGTTGCCAGCACGACCGGCGCGCCAAGCGGAATAAAGCGCGCGTCAGCGGCGAGTGAATAGCCCGGCGTCAGCGCTACACCCAACGCGCCCAGAGGACCGGCGCTCGCATTTCCCAGCGGCAGCTCTCGGAAAAAAACGAAGCTCGAGTTGTGGTTAAGCGCTTCTTTCAATCGTGCGGGGTTACGTTGCGCCCATGCCTTGATGCCCTGCATCGATGCCTGGTCGATCGTTAGCTGACCTTGGTCGACCAACCAGCGGCCAAGTGATCGATAAGGGTGACCATTCTGATCGCCGTAGCCGACGCGCACCGTGGTGCCGTCGTCGAATTGCACTCGCCCAGAGCCCTGAATCTGCAGAAAAAACGCTTCGATCGAATCGTCCACCCATAGCAACTCCTGCCCCGCCAATACATTCGACTCGGTGATCTCCGCGCGCGTCGCATACGGAACGATGCGACGTCCTTGCAGCTTGCCGCGCAGCCGCATGCTCGAGAGCTCCGGATAAACCGACGCGAGGTCGACGACAATCAAGTCATCCGGCACGCGATAGATCGGCACCGGATACCTATCAGTGCGCACGCGGCTGCCACGTAGCAGCGGCTCGTAATACCCGGTGACGAGGCCGGTCGTGCTGGGCTCGGCTTCAACGTTGTTTTCAATCTGCCTTGACGAGACACGATAGGCATCGAAGCGCGTGCCAAAGAATTCCCGTACCGAAGGGGCATCCCGAGAATCGACCACCAGCGTCTGCGCGCACACTTCGCGCCATGCGTCGCGCCGCGCCAGTGCGGTACAAGAGTTGAGAAACGCGGGCCACACAGCCGCCCAGTCGCTCAATGAGATCGGAGGCAGCGCGTCAAACGCGATTCGCTCGTAGCTGGCGCGTGTTTCGGATTGCGCGATCGGCGGCGCCGCTGCGCGTGGTGGTGTGACACCGGGTGACGTTGACGTAACAGCGGGCGGCGCAGTTACCCGAGGCGGAGCGGGTGTCGCAACCTCCGGTGCGGGCCGAACCGCGCAACCCGCCAGCCACAGCAAGACAAACGCAAAACTACAATGACGCAACAGATATCGAGATCCAACCATGTGGCTAATTTTGCTTGAAGCGGCGCTGGCAGGGGCGCTACTGGTCTTCATCGTCTGGTGGACGATGTTCCACAAGCCAAAGAAGAAAGAATGAAGCGTTCAAACGCCTAGCAAGTCACCGAAACCCGTGAGGGCAGCCGACATGCGCGTCAGCACGTCGCGCACCGCTGCAAGGCTACGTGCGATGCAGTTTTGACGCTTAATGCAGAGTACGCGGCACCGACAGCACGAATTCCGGAATGCTCGCTTCGAACTGCGTGCCATCGGCACCGACGCAGTGATAAGTCCCGCGCATGGAACCCACCGGCGTTGGCAACGGGCATCCGCTCGTGTACTCGAACGCTTCGCCGGGCTGCAGGATGGGTTGCTCACCGACGACGCCGTCGCCTTCGACTTCCTCGATCTTGTTGTTGGCGTCGGTGATGATCCAGTGGCGCGAGATCAGTTGGGCCGTCGCGTCGCCGGTGTTTGTGATTGTCACGGTGTACGCGAACATGAACGTATCTTCCGACGGGTTCGAGTAGTCGGGCAGGAACTGCGGGCGCACCGTGATCGCGAACTGATACTTGGCCATGAGTGTGTTCGGGTTAGCGTCTTTATCGCGGAAGTTGACCCTTAGAATAAACGCAGCCGCCGAGGTTCCGATGACTACAACAAGCCACCGAATCGCCCCCAGCATTTTGTCTGCCAACTTCGCGCGGCTGGGCGAGGAGGTTACTGCGGTGGTTGCGGCAGGCGCTGACTGGATCCATTTCGACGTGATGGATAACCATTACGTCCCGAACCTGACGATCGGCCCGCTGGTGTGCGAAGCGATACGCCCGCTGGTCAGCGTGCCAATTGACGTGCATCTGATGGTCAAGCCGGTTGATCGCATCGTCCCTGATTTCGCCAAGGCCGGCGCCAACGTGATCACTTTTCATCCGGAAGCATCTGACCATATCGACCGAACGCTATCGCTGATTCGTGAATCAGGATGCAAGGCTGGGCTGGTGTTCAATCCGGCCACGCCTCTGATCTACATGGATCACGTGATGGACAAGCTTGATGTGATTCTGCTGATGTCGGTTAACCCGGGCTTCGGCGGGCAAGCGTTCATTGCAGAGACGCTGCGCAAGGTGACTGAAGCTCGCGTAAAGGTCGATGCGTACAAAGAGGCGACAGGACGCGAGATACTGGTCGAGATCGACGGCGGCGTGAAGGTCGACAACATTGCACAGATCGCGCGAGCCGGCGCGGATACATTTGTCGCTGGCAGCGCGATTTTCGGCGCTCGCGATAGCAACGGCGGCTATGCCGGGGTTATGCAGCGGCTGCGCGACGCGCTCGCAACTGCATGACTGCGCGCTTCACGGCGCGCGCGGTTCTGATCGATCTGGACGGCACACTGGTCGACTCGTTGCCGGACATTGGCCGCGCGGTCAATTCAATGCGAAGTGAGCTCGGTTTGCAGGTTTTGCCGATCACACGCATTGCATCGTACGTTGGCAAAGGCGTCGATGTGCTCGTGCACCGCGCACTGACGGAGACGATGAATGAACAAGCGCCGCCGGACGCCTTCCAGCGAGGCAAGCAGTCGTTCGATCGCTGTTACGGCGAAGTTAACGGCAATGAGTCCCGCGTTTACGCCGGCGTTCAACAGGCGCTGAACGAACTGCAGCGTAAAGGGATGCGGCTGGCATGCGTCACCAACAAGCCGAAGTCCTTTACGTGGCAATTGCTCGAGCGCACTGATTTGATATCGGCGTTCAACGCGATTGTCAGCGGCGATGACACGCAGCAAAAGAAACCCGACGCAGAGCCGATGTTGCATGCATGCGAGCTTCTTGACACCGCTCCGCAAGACGCGGTGATGATCGGCGATTCGGAAAACGACGTGATGTCCGCGCGTGCCGCAGGTTGCCGCGTCATCGTCGTCGAGACCGGATACAACGAGGGCAAACCGCTATCCAATCTAGATGCCGATGCTATAGTCCCCACGCTGTTGCACGCGGCTCGCATGATCGAGCCGCATGCTGTTTGAGTTCAACGACCGATGCAACTTTTTGACGAGATCAGCGGGTTTCTTTCCAAGGGCTACGCCCGGGGAGCCTGGCGCTGGCGTAGCTGCACGCGCAGCTAACAGCAAACTGAGCGCCGCCGTGATCGCACGGCACTCGTTCATGGGCTTACAAGCTTGCCGCACCCGCGGCACTTCGTTGCAAATCGGTTTGATCAAATGACTGAACTTGAATTCAAGGCGCTTGCAGCACAGGGGTACAACCGAATTCCGCTGATCGCGGAAAGCTTCGCGGATCTCGAGACCCCCCTGTCGCTTTACCTGAAGCTTGCCAACGAGCCAAATACATTCTTGCTCGAATCGGTTGTCGGAGGCGAGCGCTTCGGCCGCTATTCGTTCATCGGACTCACCGCGCGCACGGCGATTCGCTCCTTTATTCGCGCCGATGGCGCAATAACTGAAATTGTCGAAGCGGGAGTTGTCACGCAGACGTTCGACGGTGACCCGCTGTCCGCTGTCCAGCGTTATTCCGAGCAGTTCAAGGTCGCGGTGCGACCTGGGCTGCCGCGCTTCGCCGGCGGACTGGCCGGCTACTTCGGTTACGACACCGTGCGAGTGATAGAGAAGAAGCTGGCGCGACCCAAGCCC
>DATEOP010000329.1:0-2301 GCA_035274065.1 Burkholderiaceae bacterium | reverse complement strand
TTCGCGCGCTCAACAAAGCACGCAACATCGACCAGGCGGAGCGGGCGCTGGGCGCTTTTCAGATCGTTACCCAGTCCGCTTTGATGGCGGATGTTGACGGCAAGATTGGAATGGTCGTGACTGGTCGCATACCGATGCGTGCTCGAGACAACGATCTGCGTGGTCTTGTGCCCTCGCCGGGATGGGAGGCGCGCTATGACTGGAAGGGATATCTGCCGGTCGAGCAGGCACCAAGGATGCGCGATCCGGCCAACGGATTGATCGTCACGGCCAATCACAAAGTGGTGTCGTCGAAGTATGCGCACCATCTGACATACGACTGGTTCCTGCCGTACCGCGCGCAGCGTGTCGAGCAATTACTTGAGGCGCGCGGCAAACACGACGTCAGCACGTTCAAGGTGATCCAGGCTGACGTCACCTCGTTCGCAGCGCGCGACATGTTTGCAATGCTGAAGGATGCACAGCCGCAGACCGAGGCCGGGCGTGACGCGCTCGCGCGTCTCGCGGCGTGGGACTTTCAGATGAAGCGCGATACGCCTGAGCCGTTGATCTATCACGCCTGGGTTCGCGAGCTCAAACGTCGCATTTTTTCCGATGACCTCGGCGCGTTGGCCGATGACTTCGTCGATCAGGCCGAACTCACGTCTACATTGCTGCACGTGTTGTCAGGTCGCGCGACGGCGCGCGACTGGTGCGATGACAGGAAGACGGAGCAGCGCTTCGAGACCTGTCGCACACTGGCATCCGAAGCGCTCGACGCTTCAGTGACTCAACTCACTCAGGCTTCGGGCCGCGACGTGGCAGGCCTTCGATGGGGTGACGTGCATCGCACCGCTGCCGAACACCGGCCGATGTCGAACGTGCCAGGGCTTCGTCGCCTGTTCGAATTGCGCATCGCTTATCCCGGAGATACGCACACGGTGAACGTCGGTTCACTGTCACACCGCGCCGAAGCTCCGTTCTCGACGCGGCATACAGCCACGCTGCGTGCGATTTACGACCTCGCTGCGCTCGAATCAAATTCGGTATGGATAGGCTCGAGCGGGCAGGCCGGCAATCCGTTTTCGGATCTTTACGGCTCGATGCAGGTCCTGTGGCGCGATGTTCGGTATCTACCGATGCGTGCACCGCCAGCGCGTGATGCGGTCACGCTGGAGCTAAAGCCACGGCGGTGAACAGGCTGACGGCGGGCGCGCGATCAAATCCGCGCGCCCACCAGCGAGGTCATTCCTTGATATCGACTCCGTAGAAGTTGTGTCGTCCAAACGGAGACAGCTTGAAGTCGATGACGTTCTTGCTCATCGGCTTCAGCTGCACCGCGTGTGCGATCGTGAACCATGGCGCCTGCTCCTTGAAGATCACCTGCGCTTTCTGATACAGGTCGGAACGCTGCTGCTGGTTTGAAATCGTCTTTGCGCGCTGAACCAGTTCTTCAAACGGCTGGTAACAGAACTTCGCGACATTGCTGCCGTTGGTCTTCGCCGAGTCGCAGCCGAGCAGCGTGTTCAGGAAGTTGTCGGGGTCGCCGTTGTCACCTGTCCAGCCGAGCATGCCCGTCTGATGCTCGCCGTTTTGCATCCGCTTGCGGTACTCGCCCCATTCGAAGCTCTTGATCTCAGCGGTCACGCCGATCTTCGCGAGATCGGCTTGCATCAACTCAGCGATGCGTTTGGCGTTCGGGTTATACGGCCTTTGCACGGGCATCGCCCATAGGTCGGTCGTGAAGCCGTTCGGATAACCGGCATCGGCGAGCATTTTCTTCGCAGCGGCCGGATCGTACGGATCGTCCTTGATCGCGTCGTTGTACGACCATTGCGTCGGAGGAATCGGATTTTTCGCTGCCACTCCGGTGGTTAGATAAACCGCGTCGATGATTGCCTTCTTGTTAATGGCCATGTTGATGGCTTTGCGCACGCGCACATCGTCAAACGGCTTCTTCGTCGTGTTGTACGCGAGATAACCGACGTTCAGGCCAGGCTGCTCGAGCACCTGGATCTTCGGATCCTTGCGGATCGCGTCCAGATCGGCCGGGTTCGGATACGGCATCACGTGGCACTCGCCCTTTTGCAGCTTCGCCCAGCGTACGGAGGCGTCCGGCGTGATCGAGAACACCAAGTCATCGATCTTTGCTTTGCCGCCCCAGAATTGCGGAAACGCCTTGTAGCGAATGATTGCGTCGCGCTGGTACTGAACCAGGTAGAACGGCCCGGTGCCGATCGGTTCCTGATCGATCTTCTCCGGCGTGCCCGCCTTCAGCATCGCGTCCGCGTATTCCTTCGACTGCACCCCCGCATATTCCAT
>DATEOP010000328.1:0-4012 GCA_035274065.1 Burkholderiaceae bacterium | reverse complement strand
ATCACCTTGCGCTCGCCGATGCCCTTCAGCCGCGCGGTGCGGATGAAGTTGCGCTCCATCACGTCGATCATGCTGGTGCGCGTCATGCGGCTGGTGTACGCCAGCATCACGAGCGTCAGCGTCAGCGTCGGCAGGATCAGCAGCTTAAAGTGCGCGAACATCGAATCACCGGCGTCCATCAGCGACGACGGCGGCAGCCATTGCAGCCAGAACGCAAAGATGATGATCAGCAGGTTGCCCCAGACGAACTCAGGCAGTGACGTGCCGATCAGCGTGACCAGCGCGATGCTGCGGTCGGCGAGCCGGCCCTGACGCAGACCGGCGTACACACCGAGACCGACGGCGAGGGGCACCGCGATGATCAGCGTCAGCGCGGCGAGCACCGCAGAGTTCGCAAGCCGCGTCAAGATCAGCGGCGCGACCGGCTGATTCAGTCGGAGCGACGTCCCCCAGTCGCCGCGCACGGCGCCGCCGATCCACTCCAGATAACGGATGTGCGCAGGCCGATTGAGGCCGAGCTTCTCGCGCATCGTCTCGACGTCCTCCGGTGTTGCGTCGGTGCCGAGAATCATCGAGGCGACGTCGCCCGGCAGAACCTGGACGACGATGAAGACAACAACCGAAACGATTAGCAGTACAAGCAGCGAAAACAACAGCCGCCGAACGATGAAGACGCCGAGAGACATGTCAGTGCGTGACGGTATCCCGGCGGAGGCCGGGATCCACGATGTCGCCCCCGCATATGTGAGGACGACGATTCAGCCGGAGCACAACTCCTACGCCAGCCAGACCCGTCTTACGTCCACCCATCGAATCGGATGAATCTCGTAGCCCTGCACCGCCTTGTTTAGCCCTGCCATATACGGCCGGTGATACGGAATCACGACGGGCCCGCTATCGGCAATGATTTGCTGCACGCGCCCGTACATCTGCTTGCGTTTCGCCAGATCGCGCTCCTTGCGTCCATCGTCGAGCAGCTTGTCGACTTCGGGATTGTTGTAGTTGTACAGCTCCTTGTAGCTGCCCTTTGAATGGAAGTACGGATACAGCGCCTCGTCGATCGTGGGGCGGCCGTTCCAGTTCTGCATGTTGAAGGGATGCTTGCGGTTGTAGCGCGCCGTATAGACGTCATAAGGCACTGTCTTGATGTTGATGCGGAAGCCAGCCGGCGCGGTCATCTCCTTGACGCCGACGGCAAACTCGACGAGCCCTGCTCGCTCGTTCGTAGTAATGAGCTCGACATCAACGCCGCTGCCGAAGCCCGCATCGGTCATCAGCTGTTTGGCTTTTGCGAGATCGCGCTTCTTCATTCCGGTATCGACCCAGAACGGGCTGATCGACGAGATCGGGTTGTCGTTCGAGGGCGTGCCATAGCCGCCAAGCGCTGCCTTGATCAGCTGCGGACGATCAAGGCTCATCTTCAGCGCCTGCATCACTCGCTGGTCCGAGAACGGCGGCTGGTTCTGCCAGATCGTAATCTCGTGATAGCCGGGACTACTCGTCTCTAGAATCCGCACATTCGGATCCGCCTTCAGTGTCGAGATCGCGGTCGGAGGCGCCTCCCACAGGACATGGATGAAGCCCGAGTTCAGCGCTGCGATCTGCGCGGCCTGCTCCGGTATCGTCACCTGCCGAAACTCATCGAGGTACGGCAGCTGATTGCCGGCCGCGTCCTTTTCCCAGTAATCGGTATTGCGCACCATCGTCACGTG
This sequence comes from Burkholderiaceae bacterium, assembly GCA_035274065.1. Taxonomy (GTDB): domain Bacteria; phylum Pseudomonadota; class Gammaproteobacteria; order Burkholderiales; family Burkholderiaceae_F; genus JACCZX01. The sequence continues at coordinate 2,300 of DATEOP010000328.1, read as the reverse complement.
ATCGGCCGGCACGAACTCCTTCATCTTGAACGGCCCGCTGCCGATCGGCATCTTCGACACGTCAGCGGCAGCATCGAAAGGAATGATGCGTGCGTACACCGCGCCGAACATCATCGGGAAATCGGCGTACGCATCGGAAAGCTGAAACACGATTGAATTCGGCGTCGGCGTCTCGATCTTCTGCACGAGCCCGAACAAGCTGCGCCCCATCGATGCAGTCTGCGGATTCAACAAGCGGTTGATCGTGAACTCGACGTCCTTTGACGTCAGCTCACGGCCGTGATGGAACTTGACGCCGCGGCGAATGTTGAACGTCCACGTCTTGCCGTCGTCCGAGACTTTCCAGTCGGTGGCGAGCCCCGGCTGAGGACTCAGCTTCGCATCAACGCGAACCAGGTTGTCAAAGATCGCCGCGCTGATGATGAACTCTTCGTTCGCGCCGTGAATGGCCGGGTCAAGTCGGCGTGCGGCGGACGGTACCGCGAGCTTCAGTACGCCGCCCTTCTTCGGAGTCGCTTGCGCAAGGGCGTGTGTGGTGCCCAACATTCCCGCAGCACCGGCGGTAGTTGCCAACAACGTTGCCTCGACGAATTTGCGCCGGCTTTCCGAATAGTGCGTCGGGGTATCGGCCGAACCTGACTTGTCTTTATTTCTCTTGTCCATCTTGTCTCCTTAGTGTGCAAGAGATCGCATCAACACGTGCGTCTTTGTTCTGACCATATACTAAGCTGACCCTTAAGCGCGCGCGAACCGATTTGCATTCTTTGCGGGTTTTCGAGCACCCATTACAGAGGACGAGCCATGAGCGACTACCCTGAGTGGTCTGCGATATCAACATCGACGCGCGTTCGCACGAAGACGTTTCCGCGACTCGCCGAAGACATGCCGACGTTCCTCGGCGTTCCGGTGGCGCTATCGGAAAAGGATCTGGTGGGCGCCGATGTCGTGATCATCGGGGCACCGTTTGCTGCGGGCTGGGGCAAGATGTACAGCGGCGTCGACAAGGAACTATGGCTCGCGGGGCCGAAGCGTGTGCGGCAGCAGTCGATCCGCTATACCGGCTACGTGCAGGAGTTTGATACCGACATCTTTGATTATCTGAAGATCGTCGACTACGGTGATGCGGCGATCCCGCCGGAGGCCAACTACGCCGCAACCGTCGAGAACATCTTACGAGCGCAGGCTGCGGTTGAAGTGAAGGTTAATCACGTACTCGATGCGGGTGCAATTCCGATCGTGATCGGGCAGAACTCACCACCCGGCTCGTACGCAATCGCAAAGCCGATCGGCGAGCGTGCGAAGGGCAACGTTGGAATGATCAGCCTCGACACGCATTGGGATTCGCGCCCCGCCGATCATGCGACGGCCGACGTCCGCATCGCCGGCTCCGGCAACTGGAAAGCGCGGCTCTACGAATGGCACAGCAATTACAAGTGGTCGAACGTGGTCGAGATCGGCGAGCGCGGAATGCTGGAGGACAAGACCTACGTGCGACGCTACGTCAAGGAAGGTGCGAACTTCGTACCGATGTGGAAGATCCGTGACCCACGCTTTGGGATCGACGGCCTGATCAAGCTGCTCGACAAAGCGTACGAAGGAACGAGCGATGTCTACATTCACTTCGACATGGATGTGCTTGGAGGTGCGGGCCCGGCGTCAGGTGACCTGCTGGGTGAATTGGCCGAGCCAATCGGCATGTCGGACTACGAAGTGATCCGGATCGCACACGAAATCGGCCTGCGCGGGCTGACCGGCATGTCGTTCATCTGCATTCCACCGGGGTCCGCCGTGATGTACCGCGTGATCGTCTACGTGATCACGTATCTAATGGCGGGACTCGCGATGCGGAAACAGGAGTCGCGCAAGGCGCGCTAAGGCCGACTCTACGCAAGCCTGCTCGACTCGCCGCAGGCGTGGCGCAATGCGAACCAAGATTTCGAGAAATGGCGAAAGAGGCTTACAGGCACTAACACTTTAGCTTGTATTTCTCGTCGGTTAATTTGCGGCGGCTTTCGCGAAGCAAATCCTGGCTTGCAGCGGACACCGGTTGCCGCGCCAGTGCGTCGAGATGTGCGATCTCAGCTGGTATCCCCGCGCAGCGAGCCGTTCGTCGCTGTTCAGCAGCCGTAGCCATTGGGTCCTGCGTGATACCGGGTAATGTGCGCTGGGCTGGAGTGCCCTTCTGCAAAATAAAAAAGAGGCCGGCCGCAACAACCAACAGAGCGCACAGGCCCGCAATCAGCCCAAGTCGTTTCCTCCGCGTCCGATCAGTTATGCGGTTCATGCTGCTTTAGTTGCTC
>DATEOP010000327.1:0-3124 GCA_035274065.1 Burkholderiaceae bacterium | reverse complement strand
TGAATTCGCGAATCAGTTGCCCGTCGATATACACGCGCATCTTGTGCGCCCCGATCGGGTCACCCGGCGCGTACCGCCATTCGTTCGCAATAAAGCCCAGCCGGGTCGGAATGATGCGCTCTGTGACCGCAGTCTTGCGATCGGGCGAGATACTGAAAATTCCCATCGCCTCGCCAGGACCCCAGGTCGGTGGTGCCTCTGGCAGTTCGAACTCCTCACGCCATACCACCGTCGGTTTACTGGTTTTGAAAAGGATGTACCAGCCGTAAGGTGCAGCAGGGACTGCGGGGAATTTATCTGTCTCATAGAGCAGGCGGCGGCCTGCGGGATCGGCGCCGAACACGCCGAACTGCGCAGTTACGACCTGCACATCAAGAGCCGGATTCTGCGCAGATGCGGCGGGCGTCTTGAAATCGCTGCCGGACGCCTTGGCTGCACTGTCGCCGGTGACGTTCTGTGATGCGCAGCCGGCAGCCACCATTGCGGCGACCAAAAGACTAATCGACTTAACTCCGGATGCCATCGTCCACCTCCGAAAAAACGGCCGGTTCTTATAGGCCGTTCGATTAAAACATAGCAAAGATGCAGCCCATCGTGCGGAAAGCTGCGTTAGGGCCTACCGTACTTGCGGTTTGGACCGAAAAACCGAGCGCGCGTTGCATGCTTTTTTCCGGCCACAATCATTGCGTCAATTAGAATTTAAAGCAGGGGAAGGTTTGGCGCGATACCAATGAAAAATAAGCTTGTGCCCTTGTCACACGCGCCCGGCGGCCGTGCATGACTGCGCTGCAGCAGCGCATGCGTTTCGGATTGGTGATTGTTGGCGATGAGATTTTGTCCGGCAAGCGCGAGGACAAGCATCTCAGCAAGGTCATCGAACTGCTTCGCGAACGCGGCCTGCAACTCTCGTGGTCGCACTACATAGGAGATGATCGCGGCGCACTAACCGCCTTATACCGCCGAACATTTGCGGGCGACGAGATCGTTATCAGCTGCGGCGGCATCGGTGCCACACCCGACGATCACACGCGGCAAGCGGCTGCGGCTGCTCTCGAAGTCCCGCTGCATCTGCACCCGCACGCCGCCGCGTTGATCACCGAGCGCTGTGCAGAAATGGCTCTCAAAGGTCATGGCAGTGCCGACATGAGCACGCCCGAAAATCAGCAGCGTTTGAAAATGGGCGACTTTCCTTCCGGCGCAGCGATCATTCCGAACCCGTTCAATCGCATCCCGGGTTTCTCCATACGCAATCACTGGTTCCTGCCGGGGTTTCCGGTAATGGCGTGGCCGATGATCGAATGGATTCTCGACACTCACTACCGCCAGTACTTCAACAGTCATTCAAGCGTTGAGCGCTCGCTGATCGTCTTTGAAATCGCAGAGTCGCTGCTGACTCCATTGATGGAGGACGTCGAACTTCGCTTCCCCGGCGTGCACTCGTTCAGCCTGCCATCGGTAGGCGACGGCGCCGACGGCAAACCGGCGCGGCGGCACGTGGAACTCGGCGTGCGGGGCGCAGAAGAGCCAGTGGTTGTGCGCGCGTTTGACGAACTGCGCGCGGGCGTGTTGGCTCTCGGTGCTGAGGTAGGTCAGTAATGCGGTTCACGAAAAGGTTCGCGCCGCTCGGTGTGTTAGCGCAGAGCCGTTGGCGTTTTGGTCTTCGCCAGGCAGCGATCGTTCTGATCGCGACCGTGATAGCGATGGGCGTACGAAATCTTTTGACGCCTTGGCTTGGTACAGGACTGCCATTTATTACGGCATTTCCTGCGGTCGCGATCGTTGCGTTCTTCTCGGGTATCACGACAGGGGCGATGACTGCGCTCGCGTGCGCACTATGGCTCTTGTCACCGTGGATCCCGCCCACTCTTTCCTTCGATTTCGGCTGGGAGGAGTTGGCGACATTCATCCCCGCGGCATTCCTAGTCGCGTTCTTTAGCGGTCAGGGCCGCGATGAAGCGGAAGCGGCAACGGCTGCCGCGATGGAGACAGCATCGGCGCAGCTCACCGTGCGCTCGCTTCGCTTGTCCATGTTGATGGCAGTCATCCTTCCGACGCTGCTGTTCATGGTGGCCGCCGCGATCTTCTACGGGCAGGCGATTGACGACGCACGTTTGCGCGTGGATCGCGAAGCACGCATCGCGCAGGAGCACGCTTCCAAGATCATGGAAAACAACGAGTCGATGACGCGCGCTGTTCTCGATTTCGTGACGACAATCGCACCCGAAGACGTGTCGGCGCACGAACAAGCGCTACATGCAAAGCTAGCAGCGCTGGGCTCCAACCTGCCACAGGTGCAATCAATGGCATTGCTCGATTCGGCCGGCAAGGCGGTCGCGTCAAATCGCTTTTTTCCGGCGCCGAAAATCGATGCATCTGATCGCGACTATTTTCGCTGGCATCAGACCGGTCAGCCCGGCATTTACATCAGTGAGGCGCTTGTTTCGCGATCGACCGGTGAGGCATTTTTTGACGTGTCCCAGCGGTGGGACTACCAAGGGAGATTTGCCGGCGTTCTCTCAATTTCCCTTTACCCCGCGTACTTCAACGAGTTCTACCGCGGCATGGCGCGTGACGCGCCCGGGCTGATGGTCATGCTGATGCGCAGCGACGGTGCGGTGCTAGCCCGTTGGCCGCCAGCGCCACCTGACAAGATGCGTCTTGACAGCAACAGCGCGCTATTAAAGGCGATAGCGGGTGGCGACGTTCAGGGACTCATCGAGGGTGCGTCATCGGTCGACGGTGAAGATCGCATTAATGCGTTTCGTCGGCTGGAGCGCTATCCGATCTACGTGTTGGCCGGGGTCGACCGCGACGCAATCATTGCGGGTTGGCAGCGCCAGCTGGCGGTGCTGGCGGCGTTTACGTTCCCGATCTCGATGGCATTGGTTTACGTCGTGTGGGTTGCTCTGCGACGGACGAGGCGCGAACTTTCTGCGCAGCAGAGTCTGCAGCGCGAGGTTGAACAACGAGCCCGTATTGAAAGTGCGCTTCACCATGTGCAGAAGCTCGAGGCCTTGGGAAGATTGACCGGGGGCGTCGCCCACGATTTCAACAACCTGTTGACGATCGTAAGCAACAACCTGCACCTGATGCGCCGTCTCGATACGAAAATGGTCGACAACAA
>DATEOP010000326.1:0-13199 GCA_035274065.1 Burkholderiaceae bacterium | reverse complement strand
GAGGGGCACGGCTTCGCGCGCAAGATAAACGCCGACTACTATTTTTATTCGATGGTGGCGTTTATCGAGCGCTATCTGCTTGGCAATTAATTAACCTCGTGGGTCAGCGGCCGATCGCGGAATGCCGTTTCGTCGATCCCTGCGCTGCAGGTACGCGCGAAGAGTGCGCACAACATAGCGCTGAAAACGACTTGGTGGCATCGAGGCTCCGCGATCGGCAGGGCGCCGACGTAAAGTGATGTGCTCGTTGTCGGCTCGCGGCATTTCGATCGCGCCCCTATTCGCCGGAGACGGCGTGCTGCGTCCGATACGAGCGTTTAAAGTATTCGCCATCGCCGCTACTTCGCTGTATCCGCCGAGAATGAGGCCTCGGTGCGCACCTGCATCGGCAGAGTCGACCAGATCACGCCGTCAGGCGCGCTCGTTTCGATCTCTATTGCTCCGGCTGCCAGCGCCTGTAATGCCTCTCGGCTAGGAAGCCGAATAACGTGCGCCGACGGCGCTTCACCCAGCGTACCGAGCTCGATGCTCTGACTCGATGCACCTGTTGGGCGAAGCGTCAGGCGGGCAGTACCACTGACCAAGCGATGTGGCACGACGACAACGAACTGCGTATCACCCTGATCGACCAGCAGCGCTTGTGATTCGACACCGGCGAGAGCTGGCAATGCAAGCCGGTATACCGAGCCAAGCGACCACGAGAGGGTCTGCGTGGCAATCAGCTCAATCGATGCGGTTTCACCGGGCGCCAGCTGCAACGCATCGGCGATTGACTCGTCTACCGCGAGCCGTACGTTCCCGCCCACATCGGCCTGCAGATCATCATCGCCTTCTATCTCGCCGCCGCATTCCGCTCCGAGCTGCAGCAGATCGATGGCTCGTCCTTTACGGTGAATTCGAAGCGCGTCGGTGTACTCGTCAACAGCCGGCAGGTAGCTGGAAAGGTAGACCGTTGATGCGCTGATGTTGCGAAACTCCCGGCTTAGGCGGATATCTGCGAGTGACCCGAGCAGCCTCACATCAAACGATGTCGAGGCCAGATGCGGCTCGCGTACGCGCTCATAAGCCGGCGCGCTTGCTGTGCTAACAAGGCCTGGGCGCTCCGTTGCCGAGACCGGCGAGACGAAGAGCAGGGCGACCAGTTCGGCCGCGGTCAGAAATGCGTCAATGGCAACTTGAAGCGCAGACATCGTGTTTCTCCTCGTTCGACCAGGGGTGGCCGGTGAGGCGAACGATTACCGACTGACAAGAAGCGCCGTTGAACGCAACAGGGAGACGGTGTGAAAAAGCCGTGAACTGCGGGTTGATTGTGCAATAGCGCTTCGTCTGGGCAGATCGCACGATGGCATCACAGCATGCGGTGCGAGGAGGATCAGATGAAAGTCGATTTCGGCCTGCGGCCGGCAAGAAGTATCGAGAAGGTCCGTCGAGAACACATGTGGCGCGTGGTCAAGGCGGTCGTCGGATCGATGGTCGCAGGCGGCGCTGGCTTGATTTTCGGCTTCGCGATGGGTTTGCACGATGCGCGCTGGTCCGACGTGTGGAAGCGGGTCGGTTACGCCTCGTCGACATTCAGCACGCAATCGGAAGACAGCGCAGTGCGTCGCGGCTGACACGTCGCGGCGGCCATCGCACGTTTGAAATTTGGCTTGCTATCGGTTTTGGTGCTCCGGGCCATGGTTGTCTCCCCCCTTTTGCTCGGAGCGTTTTTTATGTGTCTGTGTGTTGTGGCAGCGAAATTGTCGCGAGTGCGCCGCCGTCGGCGTGATTGACTAGACGCGCGTGTCCCCCGTGCAGTTGCGCGATCTCGCGCACGAACGCGAGTCCAAGTCCGGTCCCCTTCTTCCCGTTAGGTCGTGGCGTCGAGAAGAATTTTTCAAATGCGCGCTCGCTCGCGTACGGGGGCAGGCCGGGGCCGTGGTCGCGGACGGTGATTTCGATCCGGTCGCGCACTGGCTCGGCGTCGACCGTGACGGCTGTTTCTGCAGGCGCGAAGTCGATCGCGTTACTGACGAGGTTAGACAGTGCACGCTGCAATAGGAACCGATCGCCGCTGATTTCAAGCTTGGGGTCCGCGTCGATAAACAGTTCAACGCCGCGCTGCACGGCGACCGGTGCCAGCTCGGCGCGCACCGCGTCGGCAAGGGCCGCGACGCTTATCCGCTCGTGACGCGCCACGATCGCACGCCGCTCCAGGCTCGACAACTCGAGCATGCGGTCGACCATGTCCTGCGCGCGTGCGACCTGCTCTTCAATGTTGTCCGTAAAGCGCACGCGCGCGTTTTCCGGTAGCGGCTCGCGTAGTAGCTCGGCCGCGCCGCGGATCGCAGCCAACGGGCTCTTTATTTCATGCGTTAGTGTTGCGACGTATTCTTCGACGTAGCTCTTGCCGGTCAACGCATCGCGGATATCTTCGAAGGCGACGCGAAATGGGTTCAACACGCGGCCGGCACCGCCGCGCTTGGATCGCATAGCACGCCATAGGTCCGTGACGAGCCCGAACGGGCGCACGAGCCAAACGGTGACGATCAACAGCAGTAACGCAAAAGCGCCCGCCGATACTGCTCCCGCGGCCAGCAGGTTTTGGCGTGCATTGGCAACGAACGGAGAAAACGCAGCCACAGGTTTGCCGACGCTCAACATGCCAACGATTTGTTCGGTGCCTTGCGGTGACGCGCGCTCGCGAATTGCCGCGCCGACATACATCACCGCCGACGATGGATCGCCGGCCTCAGCGAGGGTGGTTCGTGCTCCGTATTCGCCCGCCAGCGTGCGCCGCACATCAATCCACTCGCGGTAGTCTTTGCCGATATCACGGCCGGCGGAGTCGTACAGAACGATGCCGTTGGCATCGGTCACGTAGACATGCAGCACCACCGCATTCTTTTCGATCGCAAATATTTTCGCGTTGAGCGGACGCTTCGCGACATGTTGCAGCGTACGTTCGAGCTCGTCTGTCTGGATCACACCGTTGTAGGCCTGCCGCTCGAGCAGCGTCGCCAGTACATTGGCCGTATCGACCAGCGACTCCTCGGCGGACTCGCGATAGCGCGGATCGATGTCAAGGCTGATCCGGTAGAGCAAGAATGCAACCGCGCCGATGTAGACGGCGACAATGCCTACCAGGATGCGAGTGCGCTTAGACACGCTTGATAAGCGAGTCGTTACGCCGCGTCTTCTCGCAGCGAATATCCCAATCCTCTGTGCGTGACGATCGGATCATCGCGCGGCGCGGCCTCGCGCAGCTTCGCGCGCAACGCCTTTACATGCGCATCGACCGTGCGATCAAACGCCGACGCCGGATCGTCCCACGCGCGCTCCATCAGTTCGTCGCGCGAAAAGACGCGGCCCGGGCGCTCGATCAGCACTTTGAGCAGGCGATACTCGGTACGCGACAGATCAAGCGCTCGGCCATGCAGACGAATCAGCTTGCGCTCGTCATCGATCGCGAAACCGGCTGCTGCCGTGGGTACTGTGGCTGCCGGTGCTGAGCGCTGGACACGCCGCAGCACCGTCCGCACGCGAGCAACGAGCTCGCGCGGAGAAAACGGTTTGGCGATGTAGTCGTCGGCTCCGAGCTCGAGCCCAACGACCTTGTCGATTTCACTCGAGCGCGCAGTCAGGAAGATCGCCGGTAAACCCGAGCCGATCTGCTGCAGCTGCTTGAAGAGCTCGAATCCATTGATGTCCGGCAAACCGACGTCGAGCACCGCAAGTGCGAACGTGCCGGCCCGCACCGCTTCGAGCGCGGCCCCGCCGTTAGCGCACCAGTGCGGCTCGAAGCCATCGCTGCTAAGCGCGTAGACGATCGTGTCCGCAATCGCCGGTTCGTCCTCGACCACCAGAATGTGCTGGCGTGACATCACGCAGCAATTGCGCGATCATCAAATGGCAACGTCACCTGAGGCTCGCGTCCAGCTACCATCGTTCGGTTGCGACCTGCTTTCTTCGCCTGCAACAATGCCTGGTCTGCCCTCTGCAGCACTCCAGTGGCGGTCTCGCTTCCGTCCCAAGTGGCGATTCCTGCTGAGAACGTCTGCCGATCGGGCACCAGTGCGCGCAAGCGATCGACCAATTGTGCCGCCTGATCGGCGTCGGTGCTGGGCAGTACCAGCGTGAATTCTTCGCCACCATAACGCACCAGCATGTCTGTCGGTCGCAGTTGCTTGCGCCAGGCTTGGGCCGCTCCCCGAAGTAACGCATCGCCGGCCGGATGGCCGCGTCGGTCGTTGTAGCGTTTGAAGTGATCGAGATCAAGCATCACGAGCGTCAGCGGATCTTCACTGCGCTGTGCGCGCGAAAATTCGATCGGAATTGCATCCTCAAGCCCGCGGCGATTGATGGCACCGGTCAGCGGGTCTTCGTGTGCAAGTTGTTGCATGTTGCCGAGCAGTGAGCGGTTTTCGCGGAACGTGCGTAGCGTCAGCAGGATCGACAGCACGCCCAGCGCAAGCGTCACTGCAGAGAACGCAATCAGTGCGTAACGCGCGACCAGGTTCAGGTCGTCCGCCCGGCGAGCATCAGCGACCGTGCGCATCTGCACAGATCCGACCAACGCCGACAATGAGTCGGTAAATGCTGCGAATCGTTTGTCGGAAAGAGCCGCCAACTCGCGTGCTGTATTGATGCTTCGATCGTCGCGCTGTGCAGCTTCAGCGAATCGCGAATTGAGCTCGCCAATGTTCTTCAACGTTGTTTTGAGCTCTGCCAGCCGGCTTGCTTCATCGGCCGACAATCTGAAATTGCCGATTTCGTCGAGCTTTAGCCCAAGGCTGGCTACGGTAGGCTGCAGCTGCGTTGCATCGCGTGCTGGAGCCAGCAACGCCATCTGGCCCAGTCCGCGCGCTGCGCGCAGTTGATCGTGGCGTAACTGTGCGCTCGCATGCTGCGCTTCCAGCGCAAGTTGGGATAGCGCCAACGCCTCCTCGTAATGAGTACGCATTTTATCTTCGACGCTCATTGATTCGACAGCGAGCAACACGCCAGCTATCAACAGCGCAAACGCCAGTACGACGACGGCGGACGGTCGGATCTCCGCCGATGTTCCCGGCGGTATGTGTTCCGTATCTTTTTTTTCCGGCGCCGATCGGAATTCCGGCGCAGCGGCTGGAATCGCGCCGCGCAGCCTCACGCGAAGATTCGCTATCACGCTCCCCACGTTACATCTGCTCCTTTTTTCTGCGCAGCCCGCAGCATTTCAATCAACGGAAATGCTCGTTGGCTGAACGTAACGCCGCGCGCCTGCAGGCCCTTGCTTGCAACCTCGTCATCGGCAGCGTCGGCAGAAGCCTGGTGTTGAGCCTTGTCCTGCTCGACCGCCGCTGTCAGACGCTGTAGCGCATCGGGTATTTGCTCGCTGGTGATGACACCACGTGCGGATTCGGGTCGGCCGATGATTTCGAAAATGCGGCGAGCACTTTCGGCGAACATCGTGATGTCCGCGCCCGCCTTCGATCGAAAAATTACGAGTGCCATCTACTACTACGCCTCAGGTGAAACGGACATTGTATGTTGGGCCTCTATACTGGATCGATCCCACATAACGATGGAGCACCACTTTATGGGCAAGGGCGATCTGCGGAGTCGGCGCGGAAAGATTTACAACGGTAGTCACGGCAAGAAGCGTCCGGGCCGAGCGAAGAAAGCCGTTCCGGCCACGCGCACGAATGCGGGACCCGCGCGCAGCAATAAGCCTCGCTAAGGCGACGCCAAGCGGGTTTGTCGCTGCGTGTGTCGTTGCGCTTGGCGTTGCTGCTACTGCATGCAACCCGACGTTTAACTGGCGCGAATTCCGTTCTGCTGATGGGTTTGCAGTGATGCTTCCAGGCAGACCGCAAACGGTCAGCCGCGAAGTCAAGTTGCCGGACGGGGTGGTGCAGATGTCGATGACATCGACCGGTATTGGCGCCACGCTATTCGCGGTCGGCGCCGTGCAATTAGCACCTGGGATCAGTGCCGAGCAGGTGTCGCGCGAGCGCACGATCGCTTACATGCGCGATGCGATGATGCGCAACGTCGGCGCAAGTCAAGTCAAGCGGTCGACGGCGGTATTAGCGGTTCCCGCAGGAGACAGGCGCAAAGTCCTGGCGGCCGAAGCGGCCGACGCAAGCGGCAAAGACTCGGGCGGGCGCACCGTGCAGCTTGCCGCCCGCCTGTTCATCGTCGACGACCAGTTGTTTGAGTTGATTGCGTTGGGTACGAAGGACGAGCTGTCGCCCGAAGCAGTCGATACGTTCTTCTCTTCGTTTCGACTCATCTAGCTACCGCGTAGGGCAGTCAACGGACGACCATTGGCGCGGCCGTCCGTCCAGCGGCGACTTCGACTAGTTTTTTACGGTGCCCTCGAGTGCCTGCCAGAACTCTGCGATAGGCGCGGTGCGCCCATGCACACTGGCGATGTGGTCTACCGCAAGCGCTTTCTCTTTTAGCTTTTGTGCAAAGCTGATCGTGCTCGTTTGCGGTGGCCCCACCGGCGCATTATTGTTCGGCACAAAAAACAGATCGCCCTGAAACAGGACGCGTTGCTTCGGCAGGTACGCAATCAGCATTTCGCGCGCGTGCGGGTTCGGGCCGACGTCGATCAGCTCGACGGTCTGCTCGCCATCGGTAACGACGCGCTTGCCGTTTTCGACAAACATGAACTCTGGCTTGCGCGGGTTCGTCGACAGGCGGTCGCTCTGAGGTGCTTTGGCCATCGTCTCCACCGTGTCGCGGTTGGCGCGCGTGGTGATGACCGTTGCGCCTTCGGCGATAAAGCTGCGCAAACCTCCGATGTGGTCGCCATGATGATGCGTGACGGCTACGTAGCGAATCGGCTTGCCAGGAATCGTCTCCTTGATGCGCTTGATGACGTTGTCTGCAGTGTCGCTCGTACCCGGTGCTTCGACCGCCAGAACGTAATCCTTGAATTCGACCGCCATCGTGTTGTAGTTCTGACCCGCCACGTTCTGGATTACATAGACGCCGTCGGCGAGCTTTTCCACACTCGGTTTCAATGTCGGGGGGAGCGCCGACACTTTGCTGAACCCCGAATCAGCCACGTCGAACGCCTTGTCGATATCGCCTGCGTTGAACTGCGCGTTGACCTTGTAGCGCGCGACGACGTCGCCTGCGAAGCGCCACGTCCAGGTTTGTGGCACTTTCAGTTTTCCAGCGGTTGCGTAATCAGAAAAGATGATCTCGGAGGCACTCTGACCGCGCAGCGGATCGGTGAACACCAGTTCGTACTTTGATACAAGCCCTGTGCGCGAGTCGACGTACAGCGCGACTTGCTGCGTGTCGGGCATCACGAACGTCACAACATTGTGCTTGCGACCATTAAATTGATCTTCGCCAAGGTAGCGCAGCGAGTTGGCTCCATCGAGTGCCTGGCGCAGGATCAGGTTCGGAAGCCGCCGGTAGTACTGGACAAACTGCTGCTGCGTGGTCTGCTCCGCGGGAATCGGAGTCGCCGTGCGCGCGCGATGATCGTATGTCGTCCCTTCACCGCCCTTGATTACGACCGTGTTGTGCCCGTCGAAACCCGCGCCGCTGGCCTTCTGCTCGAGAAACAAACGGTTGTCCTTCAAATCCAGCACCAGCGTTTCCTGGAAGTGGCCTGGTTCGAACGGCGGACGCGGTGTCGGCATCTGCAAACGCGTCCAGGTTTCGCCTTGCAATTGCAGCTTCAGTGTTTCGATGCTCTGTAGTGCGTCGCGCCCACCGATAGCTGTGACCGCCACGTCGATGACCTTGCGCGCCTTGGCCTGCGATCGGGCAGCCATGGTCTGAGGGTCTTCTGCCGCATAAGCTACTGACGTGCACAGGAGTAGCAGGTACAGGGATTTGCGCATGGTCGCCTCCACGGATGAGCTGGCGACTCTAGCTTTCGCCGCTTCTTGATGTGGAAGTAAACGACGGGTCGGCAACTGGCAGGACGAAATGGCTGCCGGCGCGACGGAAGGCTGTTTTACTGGCTGGCGGTGATGCCGCCGTCGACGTAGATCACTTGCCCGGTCGTAAAGCTCGCAGCCGGCGCGCACAAAAAGAGCACGGGTCCGACGACATCTTTCGGCTCGGCAACGCGCCCCATCGGAATTCGCTCGAGCAGGTATCGGCGGGTAGTCTCGTTGTCGAGCCAGTGCGCTCCCATTTTTGTCTTGACAACGGTTGGTGCCACGCCGTTGACGCGGACTCCATGCGGTGCGAGCTCCGATGCATGCTGCTTGATCAGCATTACCAGCGCACCTTTGGTGGCACAGTAGGCCGAGTAGCCGCGGCCGCGCATCGCCAGGTGCGCGCGTACCGATAGCAGGTGAACCTGCGCGCCGCCGCGCGCGTCCGCGACCTGGTGGCGAGCACATGCCTGCGCGACGAACATCGCGGACTTAACATTGACGCGGTAGATCTCGTCAAATTTTTCTTCACTGACATCGGCTAGCAGCTCTTCGCGCTGGATGCCGATGCAATTCACGAGCAGATCGAGACGACCGTGCTGGCTGTGCGTTCGGTCTACCGCCGAGCGCATTGACTCGAGGTCTTCGGCATCGGCCACTGCGACGTCGGCACGCAACCCGGCGGTGCGGATGGCGCCGGCCAGCGCCTCGGCCTTCTCCGCGTTGCGGCCGACAATAACGGGAGTGGCACCGGCGAGTGCGAGTCCCCAACAGATCGCTTCACCGATTCCGCCATAGCCTCCGGGCACGAAGGCGACGAGGTCGTCGAGGCGAAACGGTGCAGCGAGCTCGCGTGTGTAGTCGATCGGCGCTTCCATCGTTCAATCCATCAGCAAGCCGCCGTTAACGTCGATGATTTCGCCGGTAATAAAACCGGCGAGTGGCGCTGCCAGAAAGCGCACGACATGCGCGAACTCTTCGGGCTCGCAAAAGCGTCCAACCGGAATCATTGCAAGCAGCGCCTGGCGCTGCGCCTCGGCTAATCCCTCGGTAACCATTGGTGTTCGCACGTACGCAGGTGCGATCCCGTTGACGGTGATGCCGTCCGCAGCGAACTCGCGCGCGAGAGAAAATGTCATTGCGCTGAGCGCGCCCTTCGATACCGCGTAGGCGGTCCCGGCGGTCAAGCCACCGGTTTTTGCCGCGAGCGAAGTTGTGTTGATGATGCGACCCCAGCGCATACGCTTCATCCCGCCCACGACCGAACGCGCCAGAAAGAAGGCAGCATCCAGGTTGATTGAGAGTACGCGGCGCCATTCATTCTCATCCGTCGCCTGCGATTTAGAGTTCGACAACACGCCCGCATTGTTGACAAGGACTGCCACGGTACTCAAGCGCGATTCGATGTGCGCGACCAGTGCCGGAATTTCGTTGATCGCCGTAAGGTCCGCAGGGAAGGCGACGCTGCCCGCGACTTCATTTGCGGCGGCTTCGAGACGCGCACCAGGGAGATCGATCAACGCAACGCTGCAGCCGGCCTGCGCAAGCGCGCGCGCAGCGGCCAGGCCCATCGGTCCGGCAGCGCCGGTAACAACAGCCGTCTTTCCGCCGAGCTCAAGGGCCGGCTCAGACATCGAGCACGCTTTTCTTGCCCGCAATGCCGCGCGCGCGAAACGTCACCACTGCGATGAACAACAAATACATCGAGACAATCGCCCAGTCGCCTGCAAATGCGCCGGTCAAACCGACGACCATTCCGACCAGCAAGCCCGCGATCACGGCTCCCCAGAAGCTGCCGACGCCGCCCAGAACGATGATCAGAAACGCGGGCACAACGGCGTCTACACCCACCTGCGGCCGCACGCCCCAGATCGGTGCCAGCACGATGCCAGCGACTGCAGCCAGCGCAACGCCGAGCGCGAATACACCGAGTCGCAAGCGCGTGAGATTGATTCCCAGTGCACGAATCATCTCGCTGTCATATGACCCCGCCTTGATCTTGGCTCCGTATGAAGTGCGCTCGATGAACCACCAGAGCGCGCCGATCGCGAGCGCAGCGGCTGCGGCGGCATAGAAGCGGTAACGAGCGAACAACAGGTCGCCGATCACCACCGAGCCTTGCAGTGCATCCGGCGTCGGCAACACACGCTCGCGTGAACCCCATATCGCGCGAATCGCCTCTTCGATCACGATCGCCGCACCGAAGGTCAGCAACAACGCGTACAGCGGGTCCTTGCCATACGTTCGCCGCAGCGCGACCTCAAGTGCCATGCCGAGAACGCCGACGATTGCGGGTGCAAGCAAGAGCGCGATGCCGTAGCGAACCGCGAGTGGCAACGCGAGCCACGTTGCCGCCGTTTCAGGCGGCAACGGTGGCGCGACGATCATTAATGCAACATAGGCACCGAGCGCGAAGAAAGACCCGTGCGCCAGGTTGATCGTCTCCATTAAACCGACGATCAGCATGAAGCCGAGCGCCAGCAGTGCGAACAGCAGTCCTAGCGCCAGGCCGTTGACGAGATGCGGTGCGAGGGTGGTCACCGCACGGGGGCCCTGCCTGTTATATCCGGCCGTTGCCGGCCGTCAGGCCGGCTTCCCTGAGCGCTCACTGCTCGTAGCTCGGCGTTGCTTCGTACGACTCGAGCTTGCATGCGCCGACCGCCGCCTTGTCCTCGACGTCGGCAGGCGGTACCCACGACATGATCTTGAAGATGTCGTCTTTCTCTGCCGGCGCGTCGTTGTAGCTCGCCATATAAATGGTCTGTTGCATCTGATGCGTCGCAGGGTTCATGTACGCGTCGTAGTGCTGCATCCGGTCGCGTGCGCTGACTTTCAGGTTTTCGAGCTGCTTGATGACCGCGATGTTGTTGGTGCTGCCCGCACGCTCGCAGGCGCTTAGCAATTCGCGTGTTGCCATGTAGCCGTTGTAATAGACGTTGCCTGGCACGCGAATCGCCATGCCTGGAAATGTCTTCTGATATTGTGCGACGAATTCCTTGACGCCAGGCAGGTCGAGCCGGTAGTACCAAGTCGTGCCGAATACGCCGAACATCGCGTCCGGGCCGAGTCCATAGACGTCGGGCCAGTCTTGCTGGTTGTTGATCCACGCCATGCGTTTGTGCAGACCGGCCTGGATGACTTGCTGGCGCATCGCCTTCTGATCGTCACCACCCACTGCCGCCGCAACCACGTCGGGTTTCATCTGCTGCAGCCGTAACAGATATGAAGTGAAATCGCGCGTGTTCTGCGGCACCAGGATCTCGCCGATGATCTTGCCGCCCTGCGCCTCGACCAGCTGGCGTGTGGCTTTGGACGTATCGTGACCCCACACGTAATCGTTGGTGACCAGCACCCAATTGTTACCGTTGACCTTCATCGCGTTCTTGACGATTGCGTGCGCGAAGTTGCTGCCGTTGCCGTCCCACACGAACTTGGTTCGGTGGCAGTTCTGTCCCGCTTCGGTGGGCGAGCTCGAGTTCGTGTTCATGTACACGACACCATGCTTCTGCGCCACCTGCGAGATCGCGTTGGCAACACCCGAATGCAGAGCGCCGATCAGAAACGCCACGTTGTTGCGCGTGATCATGCGCTCGGCCACCCGCGAACCCGTCGCCGGAGTCGTCTCGGTATCGATGTGAATGTGCTCGATCGGCCGGCCGAGAACGCCACCCTTGTCGTTGAATTCCTTTATCGCGAGCATTGCGCCGAGCCGCTCGTCACTACCGCTGGCAGCGTACTGACCGCTGGCGTCCATCGTCAGGCCAAGCACCAATGGCTTTTTCTGCGCGGTCTGTCCCCATGCATGGTGGTGCTTCCACGGCCCGTAAAAAGGCGCGACGCCGTACAGTCCTGCGGTTGCCGCACCGAGTGCGCTCGCTTTCAACAGGCGACGGCGGGTCGTAGTGCTTGGCGCTGCGCCGGCAGGTGCCGCCTGCGCGAGTTCGTGCTGCTGTTGCTTCTCGGTCGGTCGTTTCATTGTCGTCTCCTATGCGTCCTGTATGTTGTTCGCTCGCGCGTGCGGACGTCGTCGTGCTCAACGCGGAACGATCTTGATACCGTTTAACTTTTCCTGCGCCTCGATCAGCGAGGGCATGAACCGCTCGCCAAGGCCAAGTGCGGCCGCTTGCACCAGCGCCTGGTGTACCGCCTCGCCGATGTAGCTGACAGTGCCGTTCGATTCGGCGAGGTGCGTGTAGTAGCTCATGTCCTTGCGGCCGTTGGCGATCGTGAACTTCATTCCGGTCAGATCGCCGTCGACGGCTTTGCTGGCGATCATCTGAAAGACGCCCGAGTTAACGCCACCGGCGGTGATGACCTCAAGCAGCTTGCGCAGCGGGAGGCCGCTTTTGGCAGCCACCGCGAATGCTTCGGCGGTGCTGGTCGCAATCGAAAGCGCAAGGAAGTTGTTGACCAGCTTCAATACGTGACCGCTGCCCGGCGGACCGACGTGAATGACGTTTTCGCAAAACGCCTTCATCACCGGCTGCAGGCGTTCAAAATCGGCTGCATCGGCACCGACCATCGTGTTCAGCCGGCCTTCCTCCGCTTCCTTCGGCGTCCGCGCAAGCGGTGCATCGACATAGGCCACGCCGCGTTTGGCAAGATCGGCGCGGATGCGGGCGGTCGAGTTGGGCTCGCTGGTCGAGCAGTCGACGACGAGCATGCCGTCTCGTGCTGCGCCAAGCAGGCCATCGGCACCGTAAATGATCTCCTCGACCTGCGGCGAGCCGGTGACGCAAAAAAAGATGATGTCGCTCGCCGCCACCAATGCACGCGTGTCGCTGACTTCAGTTGCGCCCGCGGCGGCCAGGTCCGCAAGGTTGGCGCGGTTGCGATGCACCTTGAACGCGAGCGAATGGCCTTTGGCAAGCAGATGCTTGGCCATCCCATGCCCCATAAGACCGATGCCGATGAATCCGATGCGCTCCATTTTTGAGGTCCTATTTATGAGTCTTAGCCGGTGATCGAAGCGAGCGCCGGCGAAGCGTGTGGTCTGCCGGCTGTTCGCGCGTCTGCGAAGCGCCGAACGAGGCGCAGGTAGCGCTGCGAGATCGCCTCGATCGCAGAGCTGTCGTCAATCTCGCCGGTGAACCATTCACGCGCGGTTTCGCCGAATATCGTCCGGCCAACAGCGAAGCCGCGGCATAGCGGATGGCTCGCTGCCTCGGCAAGTTGATTCGCCATCTGATCGATCGGTGCATCGAGGCCGAGCACGAGAACACCTCGGCAATGCGGGTCGGCATCGCGAACGGCGGCGTCGAGTCGCTTCCACGCCTGTGCGCTCGTCGGTGCGGGTAACTTCCACCAGTCAGGCAACACACCCGC
>DATEOP010000325.1:0-4245 GCA_035274065.1 Burkholderiaceae bacterium | reverse complement strand
GCGAGCGCGCTCTTCGAGCGCCATGATCTTGCGCACGCCCTCCTGCAGCAACGGCCCGGTTCGAAACACCCCGCAGTGCGTCTGCATGGTCCGCCGAATGTCGTTGGCAACGTCCTGCACGCGCTCCCCGCCGGTCGAGGCATCGAGCGCTGCGAGGCGCGCCATCGTCGCCGATCCGCCGTCTACGGGAAAGCTTTTGTGCGCGCGCGCACCCGCCTTGTGTTCAATGATGTGGTTACCCGCGGCTCGCCCGAATACCAGCAGGTCCAGCAGTGAGTTCGTACCCAAACGATTCGCACCATGGACGCTGACGCAGGCGCATTCGCCGATCGCATACAAGCCGTCGACGACTGAGTTCGGGTCGCCGCCCTTCGGTGAGACCACCTGTCCGAAGTAATTGGTCGGAATGCCGCCCATTTGATAGTGGATCGTCGGCACGACTGGAATTGGCTCCTTGATCGGATCGACATTCGCAAACTTGATCGCGATCTCCCGGATCGACGGCAGGCGCTTCATGATGGTGTCGGCGCCGAGATGATCGAGTTTCAACAGGACATAGTCCTTGTTCGGACCACAGCCGCGTCCTTCCTTGATCTCCTGGTCCATCGATCGCGACACGAAATCGCGCGGCGCCAGGTCTTTGAGCGTCGGCGCATAGCGCTCCATGAAGCGCTCGCCGTTGCAGTTCAACAAAATGCCGCCCTCGCCTCGCACGCCCTCGGTGATCAGCACACCGACTCCAGCCACTGCGCTTGGGTGAAATTGCCAGAATTCCATGTCTTCGAGCGGCAGTCCGGCGCGTGCTGCAAGTCCCAGCCCATCGCCGGTGCAGATGTACGCATTCGTTGACGCCTCGAAGATTCGACCGGCGCCTCCGGTAGCCAGCACCGTCACCTTCGATTCGAAAATCATCGGCTCGCCGGTTTCCATCTCGAGCGCAATGACGCCCACGACGTCGCCTTCAGCGTTGCGAATCAGGTCGAGCGCCATCCACTCAACGAAGAACTGGGTGTGTGATGCGAGATTGCGCTGATACAGCGTGTGCAGCATCGCATGCCCGGTGCGATCGGCGGCGGCGCACGCTCGCGGCACCGGCTTTTCGCCGAAATGCGCGGAGTGTCCGCCGAATGGGCGCTGGTAAATCGTGCCGTCCGGATTGCGATCGAACGGCATACCAAAGTGTTCGAGTTCGTAGACAACGTGTGGTGCCTCTCGGCACATGAACTCGATAGCGTCCTGGTCACCCAGATAGTCGGAGCCTTTGACGGTGTCGAACATGTGCCACAGCCAGTTGTCCTCAGTCATGTTGCCGAGCGACGCGCCGATTCCGCCCTGCGCCGCAACCGTATGCGAGCGCGTAGGAAAGACCTTCGACAGTACCGCGACATTGAGCCCGGCATTCGCAAGCTGCAGAGAGCACCGCATTCCAGCTCCACCTGCACCCACGATGACTGCATCGAATCTGCGGCGCGCGATGTTAGTCGTGGCCATGATCAAACACGCCACAAAATCTGAACGGACCACACACCGCAGGCGATCAGCCACAGAACAGTGAATGTCTCCAGAGACAAGCGGACCCATACTGGCTGGATGTAGTCCATCCAGATGTTTCGCATGCCGATCCATGCGTGATACAGCAAAGAAAACATCGCGATCAGCGTGACGATCTTCATCCACAGAGGCGCAAAGAGCGCTGCCCAGGTGTCATAGGACAGCGGTCCGAACAACGCGCTGATGCTCACCAGGACTATCCACAGCGTCAGCACGATCGACGTCATGCGTTGCGCGATAAACCCTGCCAGTCCGTAGTGAGCGCCGACCACGAGGCGCTTCGAACCGATGCCGGCGACCGAGTGCACCATCAGAAAACCCCAAAGATCTTCAAGGCCGCAATCAGCGCCAGCGGCAGGCTGACCGCATAAACCGCGATAGCGCTGGCGCGCGCCGATTTCAGGTCGATCCCGATGTGCAGGTCGAGCAGCAGGTAGCGGATTCCGGCGACGAGATGATGAAAAAACCCCCACACCAAAAACACCAGCAACAATTTGAACCACCAGTTGGACGCAATACTGCGCAGCCGCTCAAAACTCAATTCCGATGCCAGACTCAAGTCGAACAACCACAACAGCAGCGGCAACATTAGGAACAGCACTGCTCCGCTGATCCGATGCATGATTGACACCAAACCGGGGAGCGGCAGGCGATAAGTCAACAGCAGCGGAAGATTAAGGTTACGAAACTTCGGCCTTGGCTGTTTTTCTGCGGTAAAGCTGCTCATTAATGGCCGTGGTTTTTTTTAAAAAGCTTCGCGACCAGTATTCTGACCGAATTGCTGCACTGAACCAAATCGGTCAAACGGCAACGCTCAACTTAGCGTGTTGCGATAGTGATACCGCTCGGTAACAGACAGGCCACGCCGGAGTTCTACCGGACGCTCTCCGTACGTGTACGACACGCGCTCGACCAGCAGCAAAGGGGAACCCGAAGCGACTTTCAAGTGCTTGGCCGCATCAGTTGTCGCCGCAACTGCCCGTATGCGCTCATCGGCCCGGATCATGCGTGTTCCAAATTCACTTTCGAAAAGCCCGTACAGAGGACCTTTGTACTCGGCCAGCCGATCGGCCGTTAGTTTCTTGAATAGATTGCCGGGAAGCCAGATTTCATCGAGCACGACCGGCGTGCCCTCAAAGCTAAGCAGCCGGCGCAGATAGACAACGGGATCGCTGAGCCGCACCCCAAGATGTCGTGCGATCTCCCCTGTCGCGCGAGTTCGCTTGCAGTCGAGGTAACTACTCGTACCGGGGGTTGGCTCGTGATCATCAGGCACCACGCGCAGAAAACGAAACTGGGCGCGCGGCTCGTGATGTGTCGCGACAAACGTGCCCTTGCCTTGACGGCGGACCAGCAGATTCTCGGTGGACAGTTCGTCGACGGCCTTGCGCACCGTTCCTTGGCTGACTTGAAATCGGGCCGCAAGGTCGAGCTCGCTCGGGATCATTTCGCCCGGCTTCCATTCGCCTCGCTGCAGCCCTTGAACGATCAGCGCTTTGATCTGCCGATACAGCGGCGCGTACACAGCCGCCTGGCCGGAGGGGGCGACGTCCTTGGCAACTGTCGACATCCTGCCATTTGACCACAAACAACCCACAATATCATTATCTGTCTTATATAAGACCCGCCGTCCCAGCCTGCTCTTTTGCAGTAGACTTCGCGCCAGTCCCGCCTGCGTTTGGCTGGTGTTAGTAGTGCGGAACGACGAGTCCATCGGAGACCACAATATGAATAAATCTCCCGTTCGTGTCGCCGTCACCGGCGCCGCCGGGCAGATCGGCTATTCACTGCTGTTCCGAATCGCGTCTGGGGAAATGCTCGGCAAGGAGCAGCCTGTCAATTTGCAGCTGCTCGAGATCACCGACGAGAAAGCGCAAAAAGCCCTCAAGGGCGTGATGATGGAGTTGGAGGACTGCGCGTTCCCGTTGCTGGCGGGTATGCAGGCGCACAGCGATCCGGGCGGTGCGTTCCAGGATGTGGATATCGCGCTATTGGTGGGTGCGCGGCCGCGTGGGCCGGGTATGGAACGGAAGGATTTGCTCGCTGCGAATGCGCAGATCTTCACAGCTCAGGGCAAGGCCCTCGATCGATCGGCAAAGCGCAACGTAAAGGTGCTAGTCGTTGGCAATCCTGCCAACACGAACGCTTATATCGCGATGAAGTCTGCGCCGTCGCTGCCAAAGACGAGTTTCACCGCAATGATGCGACTCGATCACAACCGCGCGTTATCACAGCTCGCAGCGAAAACCGGGAAGCCGGTTTCGTCGATCGAGAAGTTAATCGTGTGGGGCAACCATTCGCCGACGATGTACCCGGACGTGCGCTTCGCAACGATCGACGGCAAGCCCGCCAAAGCGATGATCGATGACGCGTGGTATCGCGAAACCTACATTCCAACCGTCGGCAAGCGGGGCGCGGCGATCATCGAAGCGCGCGGACTGTCATCGGCGGCATCCGCCGCGAACGCCGCGATCGATCACGTCCGCGACTGGGTCTCCGGTACAGCGGGACGGTGGGTCACGATGGGCGTGGCATCGGACGGTACTTATGGGATTCCGCAAGACATCGTCTATGGCGTGCCGTGCGTCTGCACGAATGGGTCGTATGAGGTCGTCAAGGCTCTCGCGATCGACGATTTTTCGCGGCAGAAAATGGACGCGACCTTGAAGGAGCTGCTTGAGGAGCGCGACGGTG
>DATEOP010000324.1:0-2205 GCA_035274065.1 Burkholderiaceae bacterium | reverse complement strand
CGGTGTCGATTACCGAAACGTTGTTTGAGCGGCCGTTGGCAACATATAGCTTCCCGCCGTCCGGGGTCAGCGCCATGTTCCAGGGCCGCTGACCCACCTTGATCGTATGCGTGATCTTGTTACTGCCGGTGTCGATCACATTGACAGTGCCGTCGGTGCCATTGCTGACGTACACCTCCCTGCCGCTCGGGTGCACCTTGACGCCGTTGCTCTTAACGCCGGCTGGAATCGTCGCAATAACCTTTCTTGCAGCAACGTCGATCGCGTAGACGGTGTTCGCCAGCTCGCATGCCACGTACGCACGTGAGCCAGCGGGCGTGAACCCAATTCCGCGGGGACGCTTGCCGACGCGGACCGTGCCCGCCTGTTTGCGCGCCGTGACATCGATCACATCGACCACGTCCGACTCCTCGGCGCTGACATAGACCCACTTGCCGTCGGGGCTGAACACCGCGTGTTCGGGATTTTCTCCTTCGGTCTTCACCTTGAACTCGATCTTGCCGGTGGCCGAGTTGATGAAGAAAACAGCGTTGTCTTCCTCGATCGCCGTCGCGATCCACTTACCGTCGGGTGAGCGGCTGACCCCTTCGGGTGATTCACCGAGCTCGATCTTGCCTGTGACTTTGCGCGCGGCAGCGTCGATGACCAGTAGAGCGTTGTTCGGCTGGTCGCTGACATAAATAGTCTTGCGATCGAGCGAAGCAACCAGGCCGCGTGGCTTTTTGCCCGCTGGGATCGAGCCGACCACTTCATCGCTGCTGAGGTCGATGATGGACAGCGTGCCGGTTTTCTCATTCGGAACATACGCAAATTGCGCAACAGCGGAGCAACTGAACGCGGCCAGTACTGCGGCGGCGGCCCAGCGGATCTTAACGACGACTTTCATTTCCGCTCCTTGCTCGTGATAGTTTTGCCGCGCTCGGCTGCAAGTCGCTCAGCGCTCTTGACCTCTTCCGCACTCATCCCTTCGGCGATGCGAGCGCGGTATGAGAAGCCATCGGCGTAGCCGTTGCTGGCCGCGATCGTGAACCACACGTAGGCCTCTGAAAGATCCTTTTTGATTCCAGCACCGTCCTTGTAGGCGCGCTCGAGATTTAACTGAGCAATGCCGACGCCGGAGTCGGCGGCTCGGCGAAACCAGCGTGCTGCCTCGGCAGCATCTTTCGGAACCCCGCGGCCCAATTTGTAGAGAACACCGAGTTCGGATTGTGCTTCGCCATGTTGCTGATCGGCCGCGCGGCGGAGCCAATTCGCCGCCAGCTTCAGATCGCGATCGGCACCCCAGCCGAACTTGTACATCAGGCCAAGGCGGTATTGGGCCTCTGCGTTGGCGTTCTTCGCGGCCGGTGCATAAAGCCGAAAGGCAGTGTCGTAATCTTCGCGCTCATAAGCGACGCGTGCAGCGTCTAGGTCCTGCGCAGTGGCCAGCGTCGACGCCGCAGCAACCAACGTTGCGATCAGCCATCGAAATAGAATCATCTTGCTCATTGAAACTGCGTCCAAAACTAGATTACAGGATGAGGTTCGGACGTTCTTTCTGACCAACGGATGGAAACGTTGACGCCTTCGTACCGCTACACGCGTACAGCCATCGTGCTCCACTGGCTGATCGCTATAGCGGTGTTCGTGCAGTTCGGGTGGGGCTGGTGGATGCAGGACATTCCGAAGCAGCCCATCGGACCGCGCGTCGACGCGTTCAATCTGCACAAGTCGGTCGGACTGACAATCCTCGCTTTAATGTGCGTCCGCCTATGGTGGCGTTCGCAGCATCCGGCACCGTCGTTGCCGCCCATGCCGCGTTGGCAGAGGTCACTCGCGCAGGCCAATCACGTTGCACTCTATGCGGCGCTGTTCGTGATGCCGGTGGCGGGTTATCTGGGATCGGTATTCAGCGGATTCCCGGTCAAGTACTTCGGCATCACACTTCCGGCGTGGGGCTGGAACGATCCTGCACTGAAGGAGTTAATGAGCTCTGTGCACTATGTGACGAGCTGGATTCTCGCGGGTGCGGTGCTGTTACACATCGTCGGCGCCCTGAATCATGCGTTGATCGCGCGAGATGGTTTGATCGCGCGCATGGGCCTCGGGCGGCCGAAACCGGCCTTGCGAACGTGAGCTATCTCGAAGCGAGCGTTATGCGCTAGCCTTGTCGGCGAGAATCATCTGCGCGCCGTGCTCTGCGATCATCAAAGTAGGCGAGTTGGT
>DATEOP010000323.1:0-5743 GCA_035274065.1 Burkholderiaceae bacterium | reverse complement strand
GCGAAGATCCGCGAAGCCGCGATGCGCGGTGATATTCCCGGCCTGGTCAAGGCCAGCTGGTAGGCGAGGAGATCGACGATGAGTATGAGTGATCCGATCGCCGACATGCTGACCCGCATCCGCAATGCGCAGGGTGTCGAGAAGGTCGATGTGACGATGCCGGCATCGAAGCTGAAGGTTGCGATCGCCGAGGTGTTAAAGGAAGAAGGCTATATCGACGGCTTCGAGGTCCTGAACGGGGACGGCGCGGCAGGCGCAAAGGCTTCGAAGCCCGAGCTTCGTATCGGCTTGAAGTATTACGCAGGTCGCCCGGTGATCGAGCGGCTCGAAAGGGTGTCACGACCAGGTCTTCGAATTTATCGTGGACGCGGCAATATTCCGCAAGTGATGAACGGGCTTGGCGTGGCGATCGTATCGACGTCGCGCGGTGTGATGACCGACCGCAAGGCGCGTACTGAAGGTGTCGGCGGCGAAGTGATCTGCTACGTGGCCTAGGAAACAGAACCATGTCTCGAATCGCAAGAATTCCAGTGACTGTCGACAAGGGTGTCGATGTTCAAGTCGCTGCCAATGAAATCACGGTCAAGGGCCCGCTAGGGGTATTGAAACAGCCGAAAGCCCGAAACGTGAACGTGAGTGTTGCTAATGGCGAAGTCAGCTTTGTCGCCGGCGACGAATCGCGCGAGGCGGTGGCGATGAGCGGCACGATGCGCGCGCTGGTGGCCGGAATGGTTCACGGAGTGTCCAAGGGCTTCGAGCGTCGGCTGGCGCTGGTCGGCGTCGGTTATCGCGCGCAGGCGCAGGGCGACAAGCTCAACTTGTCACTCGGTTTTTCGCATCCGGTTGTGCATCAAATGCCCGCCGGTGTGAAATGCGAAACACCAACGCAGACTGAAATCGTGATCAAGGGAACGGACAAGCAGAAGGTTGGGCAGGTGGCGGCTGAAGTGCGCGGCTACAAGCCACCGGAGCCGTACAAGGGCAAGGGTGTCAGATACGTCGGCGAAACAGTCATCATCAAAGAAACCAAGAAGAAGTAGAGCGCGACAGGTAAAGCGAACTTCAAATGATGCAGAAGAAAGAATCACGGTTACGCCGCTCGCGCGCTACGCGCGTGCGCATCGGATTGCAGAAGGCCGATCGTTTGACGGTCAGCCGCACCAATTCGCATATCTATGCCAGCGTGATTTCAGGCGCTAACGGCAAGATTTTGTGCTCGGCATCGACGCTCGAAGCCGAAGTGCGCAACCAGCTGGCATCGGCCAAGGGCAAGGGTGGCAACGTTAACGCAGCAAAACTCGTCGGAACGCGAGTGGCGGAGAAGGCAAAAGCCGCCGGGATAGAAAATGTCGCTTTCGACCGGGCAGGTTATCGATTTCATGGCCGCGTCAAAGCGCTGGCCGAGGCCGCGCGTGAAGCCGGCTTGAAGTTTTAGGAAGGAAGGGACAGAACGTGGCGCGATTTCAGCCCAAGGGCATCAATACCGAGGACCGCGACGACGGCATCAAGGAAAAGATGATCGCCGTCAATCGTGTGACCAAAGTGGTCAAGGGCGGCCGCATTCTCGGATTTGCCGCACTGACCGTTGTCGGCGACGGCGACGGCCGCATCGGCATGGGAAAAGGCAAGTCACGCGAGGTGCCGGTCGCTGTACAAAAGGCGATGGAGCGTGCCCGCCGGGGTATGGCTCGCATCCCGCTCAAGAACGGAACCGTGCATCACCTGGTCGAAGGTAAGCATGGTGCGTCTCGGGTCTTGCTGTCACCCGCGGCCGACGGTACAGGCGTGATTGCCGGCGGGCCGATGCGGGCGGTGTTCGATGTGATGGGTGTGCGCAACGTCGTTGCAAAATCGCACGGTTCGACCAACCCGTACAACCTGGTGCGTGCAACGCTCGATGCGTTAGGAAAATTGCGCACTCCTTCAGAGATCGCGGCCAAGCGTGGCAAGTCGGTTGAAGACATTCTGGGTTAGGTATAGCGATGGCCGAAAAAACCAAAAACGATAAGAAAGTCCGCGTGAAACTGGTCAAAAGTGCCATATCGGCCAACGTCGCGCACCAGGCAACGGTGCGTGGACTCGGTCTGAGGCGTATGCACCAGACGCGTGAGCTCGAAGACACGCCTGCAGTGCGTGGAATGATCAAAAGCGTCGCGTTTCTTGTGAAGGTCGTCTGATGCGCCTGAATAACTTGAAGCCTGGCGCCGGTAGCAAGAGTGCACGTCATCGTGTTGGGCGCGGCATTGGATCGGGCTGGGGTAAGACCGCGGGACGTGGTCACAAAGGCCAGACGTCGCGTGCGGGCGGATTTCATAAAGTCGGTTTCGAGGGCGGGCAGATGCCGCTGCATCGGCGGTTGCCGAAGCGAGGCTTTACCTCGCGCTCGCGTCGCTACGTCGATGTCGTTCGACTGAGCGATCTGCAAAGGCTCGGACTTGCTGAAGTGGACTTGAGCGTGCTGAAGCAGGCTGGAATCGTGTCGGCACTCGCGCTTGACGCACGCATCGTCAAGTCGGGCGAGCTGTCGACCAAAGTGAGCGTGCGTGGACTCGGTGTGACCAGAGGCGCCAAAGCGGCGATCGAAGCGGCCGGTGGTTCGTTGGTGGACGAGGCGGTTGCAGACAGCAAGCCGACCAAGAAGGCCGCCGAGAGGGCGACAAAGATTGCGGCGAAGAAGTCGGCACTCGAAGCGCTCAGGAAAGCGCCGGCCAAGGAAGCACCGGCCAAAGAATCCGCAAGCAAGGCGCCGCGCAAGCAGAAGAACAAGGAAGGCAGCTAGAAGTAGCTCGGATACGACGTGGCGACCAATCTTCCCGGTACCCTGGGCAACACAGGAAAGTATGGCGACCTGAAGCGGCGCTTGATATTTCTGTTGCTGGCGCTCGTCGTCTACCGCGTGGGCACACATATCCCGGTGCCCGGAATCGATCCCGATCAATTGCGACAGCTGTTCAACAGCCAGCAGGGCGGCATCCTCGGGCTTTTCAATATGTTCTCAGGCGGCGCGCTTTCCCGCTTCTCGGTACTTGCCCTGGGGATCATGCCGTACATATCGGCGTCGATCATCATGCAGATGTTGACTTACGTAATGCCGTCGATGGAGGCATTGCGCAAGGAAGGCGAATCCGGTCGCCGCAAGATCACGCAATACACGCGTTACGGGACGTTGGCGCTTGCGATTTTCCAGGCCATCGGCATTTCAGTCGCGATCGAGTCGCAGGCGAATCTGGTGCTTGATCCTGGCCTGATGTTCCGCTTTGTCTGCGTCACTTCGCTAGTAACCGGCACGATGTTTCTGATGTGGCTCGGTGAGCAGATCACCGAGCGCGGGCTGGGCAACGGCATTTCAATTTTGATCTTTGCCGGGATTGTTGCGGGGTTACCGACCGCAATCGGCGGACTGTTCGAACTGGTTCGAACCGGTGGCTTGGCACCGTTGGCGGCTCTTTTCATTATCGCGCTGATCGTTGCGGTGACGGCGTTTGTCGTGTTCGTGGAGCGCGGACAACGCAAGATCACAGTGAACTACGCCAAGCGACAGGTCGGCAACAAGGTCTATGGTGGCCAAAGTTCGTTTTTGCCGCTGAAGCTGAATATGTCGGGTGTGATTCCTCCGATTTTCGCGTCGTCGTTGATTCTGTTTCCGGCAACGCTGGCTAGCTGGTTCACAACCGGTGACGCGACGCTATGGATTCGCGATCTGGCTGCGGCGCTATCGCCTGGGCAGCCGCTCTACATGTTTTTGTATGCGGCCCTGATCATATTTTTCTGCTTTTTCTACACCGCGCTCGTCTTCAACAGCAAGGAAACTGCGGATAACCTGAAAAAGAGCGGCGCGTTTGTCCCGGGCATTCGACCGGGCGATCAAACCGCGCGTTACATCGATCGAATTCTTATGCGGCTGACCCTGGCGGGCGCGATTTACATCACGTTTGTGTGTCTGGTACCGGAATTCTTGAACTCGCGCTTTTCGGTGCCATTTTATTTTGGCGGTACGTCGCTGTTGATCGTTGTTGTTGTGACAATGGATTTCATGGCGCAGGTGCAGGCGTATTTGATGACGCATCAGTACGAGTCGCTGCTGAAGAAGGCTAACTTCAAGGGTTTTGGCCCGGGTCAGCTGCCGCGCTGATG
This sequence comes from Burkholderiaceae bacterium, assembly GCA_035274065.1. Lineage (GTDB taxonomy): Bacteria > Pseudomonadota > Gammaproteobacteria > Burkholderiales > Burkholderiaceae_F > JACCZX01. The sequence continues at coordinate 1,609 of DATEOP010000323.1, read as the reverse complement.
TCGAAGGACGACGCGATTCAGATGCAAGGGGAGATTCTTGAGAATCTTCCGAATGCAACGTTTCGAGTAAAGCTGGAAAACGGGCACGTAGTGTTGGGACATATTTCCGGAAAGATGCGGATGCACTACATCCGCATCCTGCCGGGCGACAAGGTTACGGTGGAACTGACGCCCTATGACCTGTCGCGAGCGCGCATAGTGTTTCGTGCCAAATAAGGCACGTGGAGATGGGGAATAGTCCCCACCCTGACCCTCCCCTGAAGGGGAGGGAAAGTTTTAGCGGCCGCGCTTGCGCGGCACGGAGATAGAAAATGAAAGTGATGGCTTCTGTTAAGAAAATGTGCCGCAAGTGCAAGGTCATCAAGCGCAAGCGTGTGGTGCGGGTGATCTGCACTGATCCGCGCCATAAGCAGCGGCAGGGATAGGAGTAACGACGATGGCTCGTATTGCCGGCATCAACATTCCGCCGCATCAGCATGCCGATATCGGCTTGACGTCGATCTACGGCATTGGCCGGGCCCGTGCGCGGGCAATTCTCGACGCTGCTGGTGTGGCCTACGACAAGAAAGTCAAAGAGCTGAATGACGCCGAAGTTGAGCGTATTCGGGAATCGATGGCGCGCGTGATGGTCGAGGGCGATCTGCGGCGTGAAGTGCAGCTTTCGATCAAGCGGCTGATTGATCTCGGTACCTATCGCGGCGTTCGGCATCGGCGCGGTCTGCCCGTTCGGGGGCAGCGCACACGTACGAACGCGCGTACGCGCAAGGGTCCACGCAAGGCCGGCGTATCACTCAAGAAGGCAGCGTAAGAATGGCGAAAGCACCGTCTCCGCAACAAGTCGCTGCACAGCAGCGGGCGCGTAAGAAGATCAAGAAGGTCGTGTCGGATGGCATCGCGCACGTGCACGCGTCATTCAATAACACGATCATCACGATTACCGACCGCCAGGGAAATACCCTGTCGTGGGCGACGTCGGGGGGCGCAGGTTTCAAGGGCTCGCGCAAGTCGACTCCGTTTGCTGCGCAAGTGGCAGCGGAGACGGCCGGACGCGCGGCACAGGAGCACGGCATCAAGAACCTGGACGTGCGCATTACCGGCCCCGGCCCGGGCAGAGAATCGTCGGTGCGTGCATTGAACGCAATCGGAATTCGTGTTTCATCGATTCAGGACATCACGCCAGTTCCACACAACGGCGTGCGTCCACCAAAACGTCGCAGGGTTTAAGCAGGCGCGAAAGTGCAAAACACTTTCGCGCGATTAGTTAGAAAAGTTCGGTGGCAAAGCCACACAAACTTTTTAGCACAACGGCAGGAAACTGCGTCGCGGTTCATAGGCCGCGACTTAATGCGGGATAACCGCAGGATAAGGACACGAAGTGGCTCGTTACACAGGACCCAAATTAAAGCTGTCGCGTCGCGAAGGCACTGATCTGTTTTTGAAGAGCTCGCGCCGCGCCTTCGATTCGAAGGCGAAGGCCGACAGTAAGCCAGGCCAGCATGGGCGCATCTCGGGTGCGCGGCAATCGGACTACGGAACGCAGTTGCGGGAGAAGCAGAAGCTCAAGCGCATGTATGGTGTGCTCGAGCGGCAGTTTCGTCGCTATTACCAG
>DATEOP010000322.1:0-5082 GCA_035274065.1 Burkholderiaceae bacterium | reverse complement strand
GTCTGTGCGCCTGTTCGATCCGGTGCCCATGTCATTGCAGCGATTGGCGGGTGTGTCACGGGCCCAGCTGCTGATAGAAGCCGACCATCGTGCTCAACTGCATACGCTGCTGAGTGTCTGGCTCGCCGCGTTGCGCGAGAGACGCACCGCGTTGCGATGGAATATTGAAGTCGATCCGCTAGAACTGTAGGCGGTGTTCTCGCAGGCGACACTACTTGGCTGCCGCCACGATGTGTTCGACGGCCGCCCGCAATTCGGCGTCGCTAACGTTGGGCAGCGCGCCGCGCGGAGGCATCGCACCTTTGCCTTTGATGACGGACGCAGTGAGGCCATCGATACCTTGCGCCAGACGGGGGGCCCATGCTGCTTTGTCACCGAACTTCGGTGCGCCGGCAACACCGGCGGCGTGACACACATTGCAACCCGACGCATAGACCTTGGCACCGTCGACCTTAGCGGCAACCGCTGCGCCCTTTACGCCGGCAGGTGGCGGTGGCGGAGCCACGGTAGCGACCGCTGCGACGCTCGGAGCAGGCGCTGCGGTCGCGGCAGCGGGTGGCGCAGCGCTGCTCGCAGGGGCAGCCGGCTCTTTGAATTTTCCTCCGGACTGATTGCCGATGAACGCAACTGCGCGCGCCACTTCTATCGGATCCAAATTTGAGTTACCACCCTTCGGAGGCATTGCTTTGAATCCCTCGACCGCGTGCTTCACCAGCAAATCAAATCCTTGCTTGATGCGCGGCGCCCACGCTGCAGCGTCGCCCATTCGTGGCGCGCCAGCGGCACCCGTGGCGTGACATGCACTGCACGCTCCCGCATAGACCGCTTCGCCGGTCTGTAACGGCTTAGGAGCGCTCGAATCAGCGAACGCAACGACCCCTACGGGCCGCATGCGTTCGGCAATCGCTTTTTCGCCCATCGCGTCCGAGCCCGCAACTCCTCCCGTCGCACTGCGAACCACATACGTCGCCAGCAAACTGATCAGGATTACCGGCACGATGAACGCCAGTGCGATCACGGTAATCAGTTGGCGCGGGGTCTTGATCAGGGAATTGTCGTGTTGCGACATCGAACACTCCAGTGCGAGGCGCGAAAGTATAACGGCGGCGATCAAGCGGGCATCGCTGCGCTTGCCACGCTACCATTGCACACCTATCTGCGCCCGTAGCTCAGTGGATAGAGTACTGGCCTCCGAAGCCAGGGGTCGTGGGTTCGAATCCCGCCGGGCGCGCCACTCGTACGCGGCATGTCATCGCACACACCTACACCGATCAATATCACGCTGCATTCGGCGTCGCGCGTCTTCGAGATTGAGTTCGATGATGGGCGAAGCTTCAGGCTGCCGTTCGAATTCATGCGGGTGCATTCGCCATCGGCCGAGGTGCGTGGGCATGGCCCAGGTCAGGGAACGTTGCAGACTGGAAAGCGCGATGTGACGATCACTGAAGTACAGCCCATCGGCCACTACGCTCTGCAGCCGCTTTTCTCGGACGGTCATTCCAGTGGAATTTTTTCGTGGGAGTACCTGTACGAGCTGGGCATCAATCAGCAGCGGCTGTGGGATGAATACCTGCAACATCTGAACGCAGCAGGCGCCAGCCGCGACCCAGGGTCCACGTCGAACGCTGCGCCGTCGGGCGCGCCAAGTTGTGGCCATCATGGATAAGTCGTCAACAACGCACTTCGGCTTCAGCGAGGTTGATGAGTCGGAGAAGTCACGGCGCGTGGCAGGCGTGTTCGATTCGGTCGCATCGAAATATGACGTGATGAATGACCTGATGTCGGCCGGCTTGCACCGCCTATGGAAGGCTTTTGCGGTGCGCCAGGCGAACGTCCGCGTGGGAATGAAAGTGCTCGATATCGCAGGTGGCACAGGCGACCTCGCAAGCGCGTTCGCCAAGCACGCCGGTGAAACGGGCGAAGTGTGGTTAACCGATATCAACGCGTCGATGTTGGCAGAAGGTCGCGACCGTTTGCTCGATCGCGGGCAGATGCTTCCTCTCGCGCAGTGCGACGCTGAACGGCTGCCGTTTGCTGCGGGCTACTTCGATGTCTTATCGGTCGCGTTCGGGCTGCGCAACATGACGCACAAGGATGCTGCATTGGCCGAGATGCAGCGAGTGCTCAAGCCGGGCGGCCGACTGCTCGTGCTCGAATTTTCGCGTGTGTGGGAGCCGATCGCCCCCATATATGACGCGTATTCGTTCAACGTACTGCCGTGGCTAGGCGAAAAGATTGCTAAGGATGCCGACAGTTACCGCTATCTCGCCGAATCGGTGCGCGTGCATCCACCGCAAGACGAACTCGCCAAAATGATGGAACATGCGGGGTTCGATAGCGTCCAATGGTTCAATCTGACGGCCGGCGTATGCGCACTGCACGTCGGTACGAAGTACTAGTAGTGGAGGTGAAATGACACACTTATTTGCAACGAAAACGCTGGCTGCTTTGATGATGGGTCTCGTCGCCGCGACATTTGCGTTTGATGCGGAGGCGCAGCGCCGCTTTGGCGGCGGCAAAAACCTTGGCAGGCAATCAGCCCCCGTTCAGCAAAGACAGGCAACGCCGCCGCAACAGCAACCACCGCAGGCGGGCAATCAGCAACAGGCGCCTGCTGCCACGGCCGCCGCACGTCCGGGCGCACCCGCTGCAGCACCGCGCAGCCCGTGGCGTGGCGCGCTTATGGGGCTTGCAGCGGGTCTTGGCATCGCCGCGCTGGCTTCGTATCTGGGGTTCGGTGAAGCACTCACGATGTTTTTAACAGTGGTGTTGATCGGCATGGCACTGATGTTGATCGCGGGATTCGTCATGCGCCGGATGCGAGGCGGCACGCCGCAGCCTGCCTATGGCGGTGGGGGCCGCGCCACACCGGTTTCGAGCGAAGCTGCGCCGGGAACCTATAAGCATGTCGGCTATGAGAGCGCACCCGTGCCTGCGCGCTCGCATGAGGTTCAGTTCGCAGCCGGTGCACGGCCGGGTTCGGCAATGGATCAGTTCGCACGCAGCAGTGGCGCGGGCAGCGTACCGTGGGGTATCCCTGCGGATTTCGACAGCTCCGGCTTTCTGAAAGCGGCAAAGGCGAATTACGTCAAGCTGCAGCAGGCATGGGACAGCGGCGATCTGGCTGAACTCTCGGAGTTCACGAGTAACGACATGTTCATCGCGCTCACGCACGAGCTACGGGCGCGCGGCGGCAAATCGACCACCGAGGTAGTCACGCTGGATGCAGAGCTGCTCGGAATCGAATCGAACGCGGACGAGCACATCGCAAGCGTCAAGTTCGACGGAACGCTGAAGGTTGATGGCGAGATCGAGCGCGTGTCCGAGGTTTGGAATTTGGCGAAGCCAGTGCGCGGCGGCGGTTGGGTTCTCGCAGGCATTCAGCAGCTCGCATAATCGCATGGCGATACAAGATGGAGGGCGCTGCGGCGCCCTTCTTCGCTTCAGCCGCCGATGATCGATCAGATCGCGAGTTCGGCGGCAATTGCGCTGCTTAACCGCATGTTGGCGCGCGAACAGTGGGCGCGCGACAAGCTCGCACCATTTGCAGACCGCAGCGCCCGTTTCGATGTTTCGCCGTTTAGTGTGACGCTTCAAGTGACCAACGACGGAACGTTTGTCGTGTCGAACACGGGGGAGCCCGCAGTCACTATCGGTGTCACTCTGTCTTCGCTGCCACTTGCCATGCTTGACCCGCAAGCGGCGCTGAGAGACGTACGGCTCAGCGGCGACGCCGAGTTTGCGCAGGCACTCGCGTTCGTGTTGCAGAACCTGAGACCGGAGCCCGAAGAAGAGCTGTCGCGCTTTATCGGCGATGCGGCCGCTCAGCGCTTGGTCGGCTTTATGCGCGCGAGCGCTATGCAGTGGAAGCAGCTTGCCGAGAACATGCTCGATAGCACCGCGCACTATGTTGTGACCGAAAACCCAATGGTGGTTGGCCGCGACGACCTGGAAACCTTCAACCAAGATGTCAACCAGTTGCGCGATGCAGTCGCAAGGATTGAAAAGCGAATCAATCTGCTGATGCGTTCGCAATAACGCTTAGTCAAGAGCGGACCCCCTACAATCGCCGCTCATGCGGCTTCTGCGCCTTATTCGCATCCTGGCGGTCGTCTGGCGCTACCGCCTTGATGAAATTGTCGTAACGAGCCTCAAAAACAGAGCGCTTGTTCGACTGGTCGATTGGACGACCTTTGGCGCTCCGCGCGAGCCACGTGCAGTTCGGTTGCGTCGTGCCCTCGAGGATCTTGGTCCGATCTTCGTCAAGTTCGGGCAAGTGCTGTCGACACGTCGCGACCTGTTGCCTCCGGATATGGCTGATGAGCTGGCGCGGTTGCAGGACCGCGTACCGCCGTTCGCATCAGAGATCGCGATGCACGAAATCGAACGTGGGCTGCGTCGACCGATCGATGCTGTGTTTTCGTCGTTTCAAAGCGAGCCCGTCGCTTCGGCATCGATCGCACAGGTGCATTTCGCGGTACTGAAAGAGGGTCCGCACGCCGGCAAGAATGTGGCGGTTAAGGTGTTGCGCCCGAACATGCTGCAGGCGATCGAGAAGGATTTGTCGCTGTTGGATACCGCCGCACGCCTGGTCGAGCGGCTCTGGCGTGACGGCAAACGTCTACGGCCGCGTGCTGTCGTCGCCGAATTCGATCGCTATCTGCATGACGAACTCGACTTGATGCGCGAAGCGGCGAACGCGTCGCAACTGCGGCGCAACTTTGAGGGTTCACCGCTCTTCGTTGTGCCCGAGATGTATTTCGATTACTGCAGCGACAACGTGCTGGTGATGCAGCGCATGTCCGGAATTCCAATCAGTCAGGTCGATCGGCTGGTGCAGGCGGGCATCGACATCCAGAAATTGTCACGTGACGGTGTCACCATCTTTTTCACGCAGGTTTTCGATCACGCCTTCTTTCATGCGGACATGCACCCCGGGAATATTCTGGTCGGCACCGAAGGTACAGACTTCAACAAGTACATCGGACTCGACTTCGGCATCGTCGGAACGCTCAGCGAGAGCGACAAGAATTATCTGGCGCAGAATTTTCTAGCGTTCTTTCAGCACGATTACAAGCGTGT
>DATEOP010000321.1:0-7170 GCA_035274065.1 Burkholderiaceae bacterium | reverse complement strand
TTGATCGCGCGCATGGGCCTCGGGCGGCCGAAACCGGCCTTGCGAACGTGAGCTATCTCGAAGCGAGCGTTATGCGCTAGCCTTGTCGGCGAGAATCATCTGCGCGCCGTGCTCTGCGATCATCAAAGTAGGCGAGTTGGTATTGCCCGACGTTATGGTCGGCATGATCGAGGCGTCGACGACACGGAGCCCTGAAACACCGCGCACGCGCAATCGCGAATCGACCACGGCGGATGCATCATCCGCTGCACCCATTTTGCAGGTACCAACTGGATGAAAGATCGTGGTGCCGATGTCACCCGCGATGCGAGCTAGCTCGTCATCCGACTGGAATTGCGAGCCTGGCAGAAATTCCTCCGGCTCATAGCGTTCGAGCGCTGGCTGCGCGGCAATGCGACGGGTCAGACGCAGCGCGTCGGCGGCAACCGCGCGATCTTCGTGCGTCGAAAGATAGCGGCAATGAATGCTCGGTGCGGCGAACGGATCGCGCGACTTGATACGGACATAACCGCGTGAGGTCGGCCGCAGATTGCAAACGCTGGCGGTGATCGCCGGAAAACGGTGCAGCGGATCCCCGAACTTATCGAGCGAAAGTGGCTGCACGTGGAACTCGATATTCGGCGTGGGATGCTCGCTTGAGCTGCGGGTAAAACCACCGAGCTGGCTGGGCGCCATCGTCAACGGTCCGGTGCGCAGGAACGCGTACTCGAGACCCATCATCGTCTTTCCGACTACGCTGTTGGCACGCTGGTTCAATGTGACTGCGTTGCGCACCTTTGAGACGGTGCGCAACTGCAAGTGATCCTGCAGGTTCTCGCCGACCCCGGGCAACTCGTGCACGACATCAATGCCGTGCTCATGTAACAGCGAACCGGCACCGATACCGGAGAGCTGCATGATCTGCGGTGAGCCGATGCTGCCGGCAGCAACGATCGTTTCCAGGCGCGCTTCGGCGAACATCGTGTCGCCTGCGCGCGTGAACTCGATGCCATTGCAGCGCTTGCCGCCCACGCGCAGCCGCACGGCGTGCGCGCTGGTCATCACGCTTAGATTCGGTCGATTGATAATCGGACGCAAAAAGGCTTTCGAAGCGTTCCACCGCACGCCACGCTTTTGGTTGACCATGAAAAATCCACTGCCCTCGTTATCGCCGCGATTGAAATCATCAGTGCGTGGAATGCCGGCCTGCACCATCGCTTCGCGATAGCTCTTCAAAATTTCCCACGAGAGCCTTTGCGGCTCGACCCGCCACTCGCCTCCGGCACCGTGTGCGGCATCGGCGCCGTGAAAATAATCCTCGCTTTTGCGAAACAACGGCAGCACAGAGTTCCAGGACCATGCAGGATCCTTCGTGATGCGTGCCCATTCGTCGTAGTCACGCGATTGGCCCCGCAGGTAGAGCATCGCGTTGATTGACGAGCAACCACCGAGCACTTTGCCGCGCGCGTAGAGAATCGAGCGGCCATTGAGCCCTGGATCGGGTTCAGTGCGATAGCACCAGTCGGTCCGCGGATTGCCGATGCAGTAGAGATAGCCGACGGGAATGTGAATCCAGATCCAGTCATCCGGCTTGCCCGCTTCGAGCAACAGAACCTTGACGTGTGGATCGGCCGAGAGGCGGTTCGCCAGCACACACCCGGCGGTTCCGGCGCCGGCAATCACATAGTCAAACTGCACGGAGTTAATGCTTCGGCGATGCGTTTACAAAGTCGACAACATCATCAAGTACCGGCGCCAGGAATCGCAGTGGATACGCAAATGCACCAATCAGCGTCGTATGACTCGCGTGCGGGTAGATTTGCAGTGTCACCGAAATTCCAGTCTGCTGCAGCTTACTCGCCAACTGCTTGGTATTGCGCTCCGGATTGATCAGATCATCGTCGGGCGCAGCGGCGAGAAAGGTACGCGGCACCGACGCCGACACATGGCGAATTGGCTCGCATTCGGGTGGGGTATCCGGGTGCAGAAATACGGGCTTCACGTCTGCATTTTCAATCGGCAGGAAATCGTAAGGGCCAGCGAGACCAATCCATCCAGCGAGCTGCGTCGGTGCGATGCTTTCCGCGGCAAGCCAGCGTCTGTCGAGCGCGACCATTGCAGCGTTGTAACCCCCCGCACTATGACCCATCACGAACACACGCTTGGGATCGGCGTCAAAGCGCGCTGCTTCTCGCATCGCCCACGCCGTGGCCGCGGCGTTGTCCTTCAAAAATTCGGGGTAACGGACTTCGGGATATAGCCGATAGTCGGGAATCACAGCGACGATACCGCGGGCCGCTAGCGCTTCGCCCACAAATCGGTAGTGTGCCCGCTCACCATGCTTCCACGAGCCGCCGTAGAAAAACACGACCAGCGGCCAGCCCTGCACGGGGCGAACTCGCTCAGCTGTTTCGCGCGGAACATAAACGTCGAGCTGCTGACGCCGCGTCGGTCCATAGGAAGCGGTGAGCAGTTCATGCGAATCTGATTCGACCAGAGCATTCAATGAGCTCAGCGGAGCACATGCAGCGACGCCGGTGGCGACGACGCCAATGGTAAAAACAGAGCGCAAACACGATAGCCACCTGCGCGGCAACATTGTTTTGATTCCGAGCTTCGTCATGGAAATCGCGGCAGAAACATCACGGTCTGGTTCGCCGAAGATTAAAACGTGTGCGCTCTGGGAAAGTTGCGAATTGCGGCGCTAAAGCCTCAATGCAGGTGATTTGCTAACGCGGCGGAACGGTCATTACGAACTCGACCACGTCTTCGAGAACGGGAAGCAGAAATCTTAACGGCCCAGAAACGTACTGCGCGCGGTCGCCGCGATTCCATGATCCGCCGTAGAAGAAAACCACCCTCGGCCAGCCCTGTGCGGGCTGCAAGCGCTCTGCGCTGGGACGCGGAGCGTACACATCGAGTTGGCCATGCTCGCCTGCACCGTAACGAAACGTCGATAATTCGTGCGAATCCGTCGGCGCAATCGCGTTGAGCGCGCTAATCGGAGAGCACGCGACAACGGCGATGACCGCGACGAGTGCGGCAACCATCGGCAGAAGCAGTCTTCGCAACATGAGCTCGCGCACGGTCGGCTGATTTAGGAAATCGTTCCCGAAAGAATCACCGGTCCGGTGGGGGCGCCTGTCGGCGAACCCCCGGCCGGCTCGACCGAAATCGCCAGCACGGCACCTTTGCGCAGCTGACGTCGGTGACCTTCCGGCACCTCCAGCGCGGTGTCGAGCTGACCGAGCACTGCAAGCGATAACGGCGCGCCCCCTTGCGGAATCACCCACAGCTCGTAACTTTGCATCGGCCCCGCAATGATCGGCCGCGCAGCGCGTAGCCGAAGCGTGCTGCCATCGCGAGACAGCGCCGCAGTCACGCTCGGTGGCGCGTCTTTCAACGCCAGTTGCGCGATCGGCGTGAGCGTCGACTCCGTCGTTGTTCGTAATGTCATCAGCATGACGCCGAGTAGCAACGCTGCCGTTGCACCCAATGCCCAGGAGCGCAGGAACGACACTCGCGAAAACCATGGCACTCGGTATTGAGATAGATTGAGCTCGCGCGCCAAGCGCTGCCATCCACCCGCAGCCGGCTTTAGGGCAACGCGTTCGCTGTAACGGGGTGTGAAATTCTGCTGCAACGTGCGCAACCGCAACGCCACGGCCGGCTCCTCCCGCAAAGCACGCTCAAACCTGCGCCGCGCATGGCCTTGCAGCGTGCCGAGCATGTATTCGCCGATCAATGCATCGAGCTGACGATGACGCGCAAGTCTCATCGCGCAGCTCCTGCTTCCCCGCTGCATTGTTCGATGCATTCACGCAGATTCAGCATGCCGCGTCGGATCCACGTCTTGACGGTGCCGAGCGGCTTGCCGAGATGCAAAGCAAGATCGCCGTGGCTCAGTCCATGTTCATACGCGAGCACCAGCGCCTGTCTCTCGGCAGCCGCAAGCTCGCCAAGGCATCGGCGCAGAAACGCGCGCAATCGACTTGCGTCGAGCGTTTCCTCTGCGGTGTCGGCCTGGCTCCAGTCGAACATCTGATCCAGTGAAGCTTCCGGTTGATCGTCCAGTACTGCGTGGTACGAATCGACGCGCGCCACGTCGTGCGTTTCCATCAGATCGATCGCACGGTTACGCACGATCGCCGTCATCCATCCCACAGGCGCACCGAACGGATCGAACGAGTCCGCGGCACGCCAGATGCGCGTAAAGCTATCGTGAAGAACTTCTTCGGCCAGTTCTTTTCGTCGAGTAATACGCTGCGCAACGCCGAGTAACAGCGGCGCGCAGCGCTTGTACAGACGTGCGAACGCATCGACATCGCGCGCGGCGGTCGCCAGCAACAAACGCCTGATTTCCTGTTCGTCCAACACTGCACGCCTCGATGAAGTTACGGCTCAGATGCTGGGATGGATGGCGCGATTGTGCCCGCCGGTCGTCTGGCGCGTCGGAATCAGATGAATCGACCGATGAACCGTGACTCTACTTAGTCGCTATTTCGGCCGCGGTGACTCGAGCTTCCTATCAGGCATGCTCAACCTGCCCGCGCGCAGCTCGCGCACCGCTGCAGCAACGGCGCGGGCAACGTTGCGCACCTCTTCCTGAACGTCCGTGTCGCGATCAAGCTCGTCGTGGCTCGTGGCATACGGCTTGTAGTAGCCAACGTAGCGATCGAGCCGCGCCTGCATCCCGGCATCGATCAGCCCCATCCAATCGAGCCAATCCGACAAAGATCGACGCACGCCTTCAATACCTGCCACGTCGCCGTGGACGACAAGGCCATAGGTGCGGCCTGCCAGATGCTTCGGATACGGCCACCCGGAAAGCTCGATCTGCTTGGCTTTCTCCGCGTTCTTGCCTTGAGTCGAGCTCGGATCGCTGTTGCCGCCATCGGCGCAAACCAGGCGGTCGATCATCAGCTTCAGGGCACTCGGCACCTGATACCAGTACACGGGGGTAACGATGACGATGCCGTGCGCAGCGGACCAGCGCGGATAAATCTCGTTCATCCAGTCGTTAACCTGTCCCAGCGAGTGGTTCGGATAACAACTGCACGGCCAGTGGCATAACGGCATCGCAGTCGAGACGCAGCCCTTGCACGGGTGGATCTGCTTGCCGTACTCCGACGTGATGTGGCTTAAGTCCAGGTCGTCGGTGTCAATGTGCTCACTGTTCAATGACTCGATCACGATGCGCGACAGCCGCCAGGTCTTGGATATTTCGCCCGGGCACGTACCGTCGTTGCGGTCTGCGCCCGAGATCACCAGCACACGCGAAGGAGACGCCGGGTCCTTCTGTTTCGTTTCGGCATCACGTATCGCGTCGCGGGCAGCGCGCCAATCGTCTGACAACAAGTACGAAGGGTCGGCGAATCCCGGTCCGGCCGGGTGCGTCCGCGGCGCCTTGCGATGGTTGATGTAGCCGTCCCACGCGATCACTTCAATCCGCTGCAACGCATGGCTCTCAGTACCAAATGCCGGATCGGCGAACTTATCGAAAAACCGCTTGCGAAACTCGTGGCGCGATAACTTTTCGGGCGCCTGACCTTTACGAACCTGGACGTTTTTCCGCATCGCTCGAACTCTCCGACTCCTGCGGCTCCGACACCGTCGGCTCGGCCGCCTGTGACTGAGATGACTGCGCCTCAAGGCGCAAGTCATCGCCTTGCAAGTGTGCCTTGGCGTCTTCTTCTTCAAGCAGGATATCAACGCTCGTGACGCTTGGCGGTGCCGGCGACATCGCAACGATTGCTTGATCGGCCGCTGCGACCGCGCGCTGCCGCAGGATCAGATGGCGCATCAATAGCGCGCCAAAGATAAGACCCAGCACGATCGCGGCTCCGATCGCGAGCACGCCGCGAAAGATGCCGCGCGAGGTCTCCGGTTTTGCAGTTGCAGACGCCGCTACAGATCCGTTCGAGTCCGACTTCGCTTGCACCGTAGTCGCGGCAGTTGGCGCTGGGCTTGCCGATATCTGCAGTGAAACAGCATCGCCAGGCAACAGCGTCGTGCCGGGCGCAGGCGACTGCGCAACGATGTATCCAGGCGTTTCTGCGCTGATGATGTCGCTGCGACTTACTTTGAATTCGGCCAGCGAGCGGGCGGCATCCGTGTAAGCACGACCGACGACGTTCGGCATTTCGAATATTTCGACGGCCCCGCGTGGGGCGCCCGACACTGTGAGCACGATGATCGAACCCGCGGCTGCACGCGACGCGGCGCGCGGCGACTGGTCAATCACCTGGCCTTCCGGCACGCTCGACCGCTCGGTGCGCGGCGTCTCGACGCGCTGTACTGAGAATCTGCTGAGACGCAACGTTGCTTGATCAAACGGCATTCCCACAACGCTTGGCACGTCGATGACCTCAGGACCCTCTTGTCCTGCCGACACTTGCAGCCGAACAACGCTGCCACGCTTAACCAGCGTTCCTTCGGCCGGCTGCTGCTCAATGACGGTCCCGACACGCAAGTCGCTGGTGACAACGACCGGCTGCGCCTTGAGGTCAAGGTCCTTTTGCAGGCGCTGACGGGCTTCGTTGATGTTCAGATTGGCGACGCGCGGGACTCGCACCAGCGAGCCATCGGAAAGTACGAGCGTCACCGCCGCGCCGGCCGGCAGTGTCGCCGACGCCATCGGTGATTGCGCAAGCACGGTGCCACCTGCTTCGGCTGCGGCGCGATACGAGCGCTGCAGCGTGAAGCGCGATAGACGACTACGCGCTTCGTCGAAGCTCAGGCCGACCACGTTGGGGACCGCCAAGGATGCTGACGTCGACGGTACTGAAGGCGGCACGGGCACATCGGACGGACGCGCTTCCGGCCTCATGTCGATGATCGGCGCCGGGTCGCGACAAAGACCGGCGCTGCGCGCACGTTCTCGATCGGCTGGCGAGACCTGATTGCACAACGGCCGCTGTGCGAACGAGGTCGAAGCGCCGAGCAAGGTCAGCATCACAACCCACAACGTGACCTGCTTTGACGATTGCATGCCAAAGATATTCGGCGCCGACTTTGCCGCCGACTATGACGTAAAGATCATCTCATTGTGACTGAACGACAATTGGCCGTTGTCACAACGCCGGGCATTCCACGTTAGATCGGGATGTCGACGTCGCTGCGCTGGTCGGTTGCGGTGCGTTGATGCCGGAAAGGATCGCGCGCCGCGCCTTCGATACTGGTCGTGTGTTC
>DATEOP010000320.1:0-3028 GCA_035274065.1 Burkholderiaceae bacterium | reverse complement strand
TTGCCGGCAACAGTGTCGTTGCCAAGCCGGCGGAGCAAACGCCGCTGATTGCATACTGCGCCGTGCAGCTGATGTTCGACTCCGGAGTTCCGCGCGATGTCTTGCAGCTCGTGCTTGGCCCCGGCGAAACAGTCGGACGGGATTTGACCTCCGATCCCCAAGTTGCCGGTGTTGCCTTCACCGGTTCGACCGCGACGGCACGCGCGATCAATCGTGCCTTGGCGGGGCGCGACTCGCCAATCGGTGTGCTGATCGCCGAGACGGGCGGACAAAACGCGATGATCGTCGATTCGAGCGCGCTACCAGAACAAGTCACTGATGCGGTCATCAGCAGCGCATTTCGCTCGTGCGGACAGCGTTGCTCGGCGCTGCGCGTGCTATTTATTCAGCGCGAGGTCGCCGACTCGATGACGGCGATGATCGCGGGTGCAATGCGCGAACTGATTATCGGCGACCCCGCCGATCCGCGTACTGATGTGGGTCCTGTGATCGACGTTGAACAGCTCTCGTTGTTGCAGCGACACCGCGACTGGCTCCGCGCGCACGGCAAGTGTGTGTATGAATGCGAATTGCCCGCCGGCTTGAATGGCCACTATTTCGCGCCGATCGCCTACGAGATCGATGCCATCGGAGACCTCGAAAGCGAAAACTTTGGTCCGATTCTGCATGTGATCCGATATGACAAGCATGATCTGGACAAAGTGATCGACGCGATAAACACGACCGGGTATGGATTAACGATGGGCCTGCACACCCGACTGGATGCCCGCGTCGAGCACGTGACGCGGCGCGCGTGCGTCGGCAATCTGTACGTCAACCGAAATATCATCGGCGCCGTCGTCGGCAGTCAGCCGTTTGGTGGGGAAGGACTGTCCGGAACGGGACCCAAGGCCGGCGGTCCGCGCTATCTGCAGCGCTTTTGCGCCGAGCGGGCGGTGACGATCAATACCGCTGCAGCGGGCGGAAACGTCGAGTTAACCGCAGGCGTGCAAACCTGACTACGCGATGTCGCGAATGATTTCCCGCGCAGCGTTGTGTCCCGGCGCTCCGCTGACACCGCCCCCTGGGTGTGCTCCCGAACCGCAGTGATAGAGGCCTGCGATTGGCCCGCGATAACGCGCGTAGCCCATCACCGGTCGCATCGAGAAGAGTTGATCGAGCGACAACTGACCGTGGAAGATGTCGCCTGCGGTCAACCCAAATTCGCTTTCGAGATCGGCCGGCGATAGCGCGCGGTAGCCAAGCAGCGATGCGCGAAAGTTTGGGCAATAGCGCTGCACCACATCGAAGATGGCTTGCACCGCTCCGTCCTTCAACGACAACCAGTCCGCTGTCGGCGCAAACTGTTGGCAGAACAGACTTGCGACGTGTTGGCCGCGCGGTGCAAGCGAATCATCGACAACGCTTGGAAGCAGCATCTCGACCACCGGCTCGCGCGAGTAGCCATGTGCAACGGCGTCGTGCCATGCACGGTCCATGTAAGCGAGTGACGGTGCAAACGTAATGCCGCTCGCGTGATGTGGCTGACAGTGGGCACCCGGCAGCGCAGTAAAGTCAGGCAACGCGGACAGTGCGACATTGATACGAAACGTTCCTGAGCCGTATTTGGTGCGACCGATCGCTTCGACAAAGTCCGGCGGCAGCGCCGTGGAATCGATCAATCGCTGATACAGCAGCTTCGGCGTCACGTTAGCCGCGACCGCCCGTGCGTGAACCGCTTCGCCTGATTCCAATTCGACACCTGTAGCACGTCCGTTCTCAACGAGGACTCGCTGCACCGGTTGGTCGACGTTCACTTGAACACCGCGTGCGCGCGCTTCGGCCGCCATCGCCTGCGTGATGGCACCCATGCCGCCGATCGCGTGTCCCCACTTGCCGCGCTTACCGTTGACTTCGCCAAATACGTGATGCAGCAGAACGTATGCCGAACCTGGTGCATACGGGCTCGCATAATTGCCAACAATAGAGTCCCATCCAAGAACCGCCTTCAACGGTTCGGACTCGAACCATGAATCCAGCCAGTCGCCGGCACTCTTGGTAAAGATGTCGACCAGATCTCGCTGACCCTCTCTCGGCAGCCGACCCATTTGCAACAGCAGCTTGCCTGCGGCGACCAGGTCGCGCCATCCTTCGACGATGAAAGGTCCGCCGAGGTTGGGTGGCGATTGCAATATCCACTGGCGAAGCTGATCCGCGATGCGGTCGAGCCGCGTATAGAACGATGGCAGCCTTTCCGCATCGCGGCGCGAAAACTTGGCCACCTCGGAGCTCGGCGCTGTCGTAACTTCTGAGGTGTCGCCGAACTTCAGATAACGGCCATCAAGCAGCGGTACAAAGTTCGAGATCGGCCGCTCGATGATCCGCAGCCCATGCTGCGCGAGCCGCAGATCACGAATGATCTGCGGGTTGAGCAGGCTCACCGTGTAACTCGCGGTCGAGTTGCGAAAGCCGGGGAAGAATTCTTCAGTAACTGCAGCGCCGCCGACGACGCTCCTGCGTTCGACAACGCGAACGCTCAATCCTGCCGCTGCCAGATAGCACGCACACGTAAGGCCGTTATGCCCGGCCCCGATAATCAAAACGTCGAGCGGCTTGTTCATCGCCCGATGGTAGCCGGGCGTAGATACATTGAATCAGGAATGCCGCGCTAGGTACAAGCGCGGCGCCTCACTGCTTTAAAAGGATTTACTTTGGCAGCAACACTTTGTCGACAACATGAATCACACCATTCGATTGATTGACATCGGCGATCGTGACCTTGGATATGCCACCGCTCTCGTCGGTCACGCTTACCGTGCTGCCTCTGGCCGTCGCTGTCAACGTGCCGCCGGCAGCCGTCTTCAGCATTGCCTTGCCACCGCCTGCCTCGATCTGCTTGACCAGCGTTGCGGCGTCCATCTTGCCCGGCACAACGTGGTACGTCAGGACTTTGGTCAACTGTCCCTTGTTTTCGGGCTTCAGCAGCGTGTCGACCGTGCCGGCAGGCAGCGCGGAAAAAGCTGTATTCGTCGGCGCAAACACGGTGAAC
>DATEOP010000319.1:0-11162 GCA_035274065.1 Burkholderiaceae bacterium | reverse complement strand
TTTCGGACCGCGTCCTTACCGTTCTCGCGCTCGGAGTCGTTCAGAGCTTGCAGCCGAAAGCTGCGGATGACGACGCCTTTCGCATTCGTCGGCGTTGGAAGCAGACTTTCAAAAAACGCCAGGTCTTCCTTCAAACGCGCGTTCTCGTTTTCAAGCGCTTTCAGTTGCGCTTGCACCTGCTCCGATGCGGCACGATCGATCTTCTGCTGATTTTCCAATTGCGCCAGCAGTGCGAGCTTTTTGTCTCGCTCTGCGACGGCTTGTCGTGCGTCAGCCCTGATTCTGTCGAGCTCCGCCGACGACGCGCCGGCTTCCAACGGCGCTGAAGGGCGATTACCGAAGGCAATAAGCGCAGCGACCACAATCAACCCAACGATCAACATCGCCGCCAGCGAGAGCATCACTTTCGCACGCCATGGCAGCTCGCCGCGAATGGCAACCCGCGTCGCGTTGGCGGGATTGCTACGCAACCAACGCTTTCGTCTCATCCGATTGAGCAGGCAGATTGATGCAAAGCAGGCCCTCCTGTGCACCCGACCTACGCCTAGGGTCCGGCCAAGAGAAGCAGCTTCGCCACGCACCGTCGCCCGACCTTCTCTCGCGGGCAGTATAGGGCGAGCGACGCGGCTGATCGTGCCGCGATTGGATGTATCGCAAACACGCATCCCCAATATAGGGGCCGAGCACTTAAGACTGGTCCGAGGCGCGCCGATAGCGCGCTTGGTGCTATCGCTTCGAGAACTGCTTGCGGCGGCGTGCCTTGCGAAAACCGACTTTCTTCCGCTCGACTTCCCGCGCGTCACGCGTCACGAGACCTGCACCCGACAGCGCGGGCTTCAGCGTTTCGTCATAGTCGATCAAAGCACGCGCGATGCCGTGGCGCACTGCACCGGCCTGGCCGGATTCGCCGCCACCGTGCACGTTAACCTGAACATCAAACGTTGAGATGTGATTGGTCAACGTCAACGGCTGGCGCGCGATCATGCGGCCAGTTTCGCGTTGAAAATACTCGTCGATCGAGCGACCGTTGATGACGATTGCGCCACTTCCGCGCTTGATGAATACGCGCGCTACCGAACTTTTGCGGCGTCCGGTTCCATAGTTGTAATTGCCGATCATATTTATGCCAATCGTTCGTTCGCGCTCGTCCTAGACGATCGCATTAAATTTCGACAGCCTTCGGCTGTTGTGCAGAGTGCGGATGCTCGTCGGTGGCGTAGATCTTTAGCTTCTTGATCATCGCGTATCCGAGCGGGCCCTTCGGAAGCATCCCCTTTACCGCCAGATGCAATGCCCGACCCGGGAAGCGATCCTGCATCTTTTTGAAGTTCGTCTCGTAGACACCACCCGGGTAGCCGCTGTGGCGGTAGTAGGTCTTGTCTTCGCTTTTGTTGCCGGTCATGCGAAGCTTTGCGGCATTAACCACAACGATGTAGTCGCCGGTGTCGACGTGCGGCGTGTACTCGGGCTTATGCTTGCCGCGCAACCGCAGAGCGATCTGGCTCGCAAGGCGCCCGACGACTTTTTCATTGCCGTCTACCAGCAGCCAGTCCCGCCGAACTTCTTGGTGCTTCGCAGAAAACGTTTTCATAAGGTGCTTGAAATAATCGTGCTCGGATAATCGATACGTGCGCAGCAGAACCCGAAATTCTATCTGTTCAAGGGCTTGCGAGGCAAGGCGCCCTAAAAAAAGGCCCAGACGAAGGGTCCGGGCCGAAACCACCGATAAGGGTGGAGGAGACAAGTACGAAGTATCTCACGACATTGATGCGGCGCAAGGCGAAACCTGCGCTCATAGCAAAACTCTAATGAGTCTTGGCATAAGTGCGCTTTCGGATCAATAACTTACCCAGATGCCGCATCCGTAATCAGGCTGTTGCGTTGCCGCAGCATGAAAGAAAGGACCTAGCTTTGGAGTGTTCGGTGCGCTGGAGCGGTGAAGGAATGAGCTTCATCGCCGAAACGGGAAGCGGCCACTTGGTTGCAATGGATGGCGCGCCTGAAGGCGGCGGCCGCAATCTGGCTCCGCGACCGATGGAAATGCTCCTTGCGGCAACGGGCGGCTGTGCCGCATATGACGTTGTGCTGATTCTGAAGCGCGGTCGCCATCAGGTTCACGGCTGCACGGTGCACCTAAGCGCCGAGCGCGCTGCCGACGATCCAAAGGTGTTCACTCGCATCGACATGCGGTTTACGGTGCGTGGAACTACATTGAATCGCGAGGCGGTCCTGCGCGCGGCGCAGCTTTCGCACGAGAAATACTGCTCGGCGACGAGCATGCTAGCTAAGACCGCGACGATCACACACTCGGTGCAGATCGAAGCTGGCTAGGGACGTGGCTAGAGGTGGCGCGCGGTCTTCGTCATCAGCCGCGCGGCTAGCCGCATCGCCAGTCGCGCGGGGTACGGCAGTGTTGCAGCGCCTCTGGTCACTGCCGAGTCAGCATGCTGCGCTTCCTCGTGCTTCATTTGCTCGACGATCGCACGTGACTCGATATCGGCGACTGGCAATCGCTGCAGATGACTCTCCAGATGTCGCTCGACCTGTCGTTCAGTCTCCGCGAGAAAGCCGAGGCTGACTCGATCACCCATCCTTGCGGCGAGCGTTCCAATCGCGAACGCGCCGCCGTACCACAATGGATTCAGCAAGCTGGTGCGCCCGCCGAGTTCGGTGATGCGTTGCTGCGTCCATGCCAAATGGTCGGCCTCTTCTCGCGCGGCGCGCACGAACGTTTCACGTAACGCCGAATCGCTCGCTGCCAGGGCCTGCGCGTCGTACATGGCCTGCGCACAAACCTCGCCGACATGATTGACTCGCATCAGCGCGGCGGCCTCTCGCCGTTCACGCTCCGACAGTGGCGTTGCCGCGTGCGTCGGAATGGCCGTCGCGGGGTTGGCGCGACTGGCTGGACGGTGCGAAGCAAGCGTTCGCAAGGCGCGGTCTGCCGCCGCTATCAGCTGATCGCCGAGGCTCAAGCCGGTCTGTTTCATCAATGTTGCGTAAATCGCACGAAATGGATTGCGCAATTTCGCAGGAATCGAAATCACGGAGACCCGGCGCTATTCTCGCATCGCTTCGCTCGAACGAGCACCGAGAACACCAAAAGAGCCAGGAGACAGTAATGCGGAAGAGTCTGTTGACGGTTGCGCTCGCATGCGCATTTCCGGTGGCATATGCGCAAAGCACCGTGACGCTGTATGGCATCGTGGACGTGGGCGTTGAGCACCTGGATGTCGGCGGTATCAGCGGCACTCGACTGCAGAGTGGAATTTCAGCAGGCTCTCGCTGGGGAATTCGAGGCTCCGAAGACCTGAGCCGCGGCTGGCGCGCGTTATTCACGCTCGAGAGCCGATTCGAAGCCGACACCGGCAGCATGACGAATAACAATTCGCTGTACTGGTGCCGTCCGAATAATTCGACGACAGCCCCGACCGTATGCCCGGGAGTCACCTTCGTAACGACACCGCCGGCCGTGCAAGTACCAGCAGCATCGCAACCGGCCATCGTGGGTGGAGCGAACGCGGTGAACAACGCCTTACTGCAGGCGATTACGACAGTCAATGCCGCTGGCGCAGTGTTCGATCGACAGGCATGGGGCGGTCTCGTCACCCCGGTTGGTGGATTCTTTTTCGGCCGCCAATACACGCCAGGCTACGAGATCTTGAACAAATACAACGCTATCGGCGATCAAACGGCGTTGCAGTTCGGTCAGGGGTTCAGCAATCCTGCAATTCGAGCAAACAATGCAGCACAGTATCGGATTGAATTGGGCGGATTTGCGGCATCGTTGATGTACGGTTTCGGTGGTTCAGAAACTTCAAGAAATGAGCGCGCAGTTGCACCCCAAACCGGCGATGACTTCATGGGTGGCAACTTGCAATACAACGCCGCGAACTGGGGCGTGGGTATGGCGTACAACCGCAACAACGTCGTCCCGTTCAGCACCGGCACCAATCCGCAAAAGCGCAAGGGCCTGGAGATGTTTAACGTCGGCGGTTTCGTCGGCTTTGGTCCGGTGAGGCTCTATGCCCAGTACCTGAAGCGGGACAATGACAATCCCATCCTGCGGCCGGAAGACATCCAAAACATCGTGGTGTCAACGGGCGGCAGTCTGGCAGCCATCACCGGTATTTTGGGTGGGTTGCAAATCAACAGCTTCGACATGGATACGATGCGCGGTCTGGTCGGCCCAACCGATTCGGTCGCATATCACGCCGGTATTTCATGGCGCTTAGGGAACGGAACGCTGTATGGCGTTTACAACTATGGGAAGGACGACGGCCGTTCTCCCTGGGTTACCGAGGACGCCAAGGCCAGTCACTACGGCGTAGCGTATTTTTATGATTTCTCGCGCCGTACGCAGTTGTACGCGGCCGCGGCGTTCATGGACAACAGCGGCTCGGCACGTTTGAGCACATCGTCAGCGGGATATACGACAGGCTTTGCCACCGCCCCTGGAGAGGACGTTCGCGCCCTCCAGTTGGGGTTGCGCCATAGCTTTTGATAATCGTGCAGATTTTTCAGCCGTAGCACAGCAATTCTTCGGCCTAGTTTTCATTGTTGTCGGACTGCAACACGCACTACCTAAATTCGATAGTTTTGGCCTGGTTTCTTTGCCTTGTCATGGCTCGTCTGAAAGAATCCGTTCAACTTCCTTAGGGGAGTGATTCATTTGCGTGGCGGCTCGTGCGGGGCCGTGGCGTAAAAAGAATTCCCATCACCAGCAAGGAGAGCTTTACATGAAAAAGAATCTGATAGCACTGGCCATATTCGGTGCTTTCTCAGGCGCTGCGCTCGCACAATCGAACGTAACGCTGTACGGCATCATTGATGTTAACTACCAGTACAACGATCCCGACGCGAGCGGAGCGTCCAGTACCAGTGGCATTAACTCCGGACACCAGTCCGGTAGCCGCTTCGGTATTCGGGGCTCGGAAGCGCTGTCGCCGAATCTGAATGCAGTGTTCACCATCGAAGGTGGCATGGATGTCAGTACCGGTACGTCATTGCAGGGTGGCCGCTTGTTTGGCCGCCAGGCGTGGGGCGGACTTTCCGGTGGTTGGGGAACGCTCGTATTGGGTCGCGTCGCTACGTTTTCGTCAGGTACCGGTTCATTCGATATGTTTGGCAGTGTCGACCCCTTCCTGACAGGCTTTGGCGATTCGTCCCTGGGTTCAACTTTTACCCCGTCAGGTGCCCTCCGTTTGGATAACTCGGCTCTGTATCAATCGCCGTCTTTTGGCGGGTTCAAGTTTGGAGCGGGCTATTCGTTCAACGGCAACGGTAGTGAAGTGGCCGGCAGCGGCAACAACAACAAAGTCTGGTTTTTTGGAGCCAACTTTGCAGCTGGTCCGTTCTTCGCAGCGGTTACCTATGACACGATTGATCTAGCCAATGGACCGGTGTCCGGAAGTGCCGCCACCCCGGCAATTCCCGCCAACGCGAACGACCAGAAGATGCTGCAAATCGGCGGCACGTTCGATCTGAAATTCCTGAAGTTGCATGCTGCGTATGCGAAGGAAGACAACGTTTGGTTTAACGTCGGCCTTGGTGGCGTGCCTGATCCAGGCGCGAATGCGGATGCGTGGATGGCTGGTGTGACCATTCCGTTGTTCGGAGGCTCATTGCTCGGGTCGTATCAGGACCGCAGTGGAGATGGGGTTAACGTCTGTACCGGTGTCCCGGGTACGGCTGGAGCCTGCTCCGCGGCGATCGTGAACCGCGAGGTGGAGAAGAAGGTCTGGGCGATTGGTTATGCCTACCCCTTGTCCCGCCGCACCAACCTGTACATAAACTTTTCCGATACCGATACGGAAGTCCGTACGACCGCGGTTGCGCCGGCGCTTCCAGTGTCCACCACCGGCGAAGCAGGAAGAAAGCAGTACACGATTGGAATGCGTCACCTGTTCTAAACAGCAACTTATTCACGATTGGGGCCACTCATCTGAGTGGCCTTTTTTTTGCCTTAGGGTTGCGGAGAAGGCGCGGCGCTCGCCAGTGCCGCACTAACCAGCGGCCTTGCCCTTGCAGCGGCCAGGCGATCCAATGCCTCGAGACGCAATCGGCGCGCGATGATGTCATCGGCTTCACGCGCCTGCTCGTGCCGCGCGGCCAACTGCACGTAGCTCGCGATCGCTTTGCTGTCGCCCACTAATGCGGCGCTCTCGGCGGCACTGCACGCGGCTTCGAGCGCATCGTCGACATCAAGCTCGATCCGGTCGGTGGTGCATGGCCGCGTATCCAGCAATCCGATCTCCATCGCGTCGTCGAGGGCCTCTAGTGCCATCCTTCGGTACGTCGTCCATTTACCGCCGACGATCGTCACCAGATTTTCGTGCTCGATCACAATCGCGTGCTCGCGAGAGATTTTCTTGGTTGCTTGCTTCTCATCGCGTGCTGCACGCGGCGAGAACAGCGGCCGCAATCCGGCAAACGTTGCCAAGACATCACTCCTTGCAGGTGGTGATTGGAGGTACCCGCGCGCGGTGTCGAGAATGAAATCGACTTCTGCGTCTGACGCCTGCGGATTCCACGATGCCCCATCTGCCGCGACGTCCGTCGTTCCGACGATCAAACGATCGTGCCACGGAATCGCGAACAGAACCCTGCCATCAGCGGTTCTTGGAATCATCATCCCGGTCTCGCCCGATAGGAATGAACGCGGCAGCACGATATGTGATCCGCGGCTGGTCGTCGTCAGCGCTGCCGCAGAACTCTCAGCCTTTCGACGTAGTTCATCCGCCCAGACACCGGTTGCGTTGAAAAACACCTTGGAGCGCAATTCAAACTGCTCGTTGGTAAACACGTCGCGGGCAACCAGTGAGCTCACGCGGTTGCCGGTTTTCCGGACGGCTTCGGCTTCAACGTAATTGATCGCGGTGGCCCCAAGCCGCACCGCTGTACGCATTAGGGCGATCGCCACACGTGCATCGTCGAATTGCGCATCCCAATAGGCGACGCCTCCTCGCAAACCGTTCCGTTTGACGCCGGGTAGGTCCCTGATCGTTTCGTCGCATGACAGCCAGTGGGTGTCTCCTACGCCCTGCTTTCCCGCAAGAGCGTCGTAAATGCCCAGCCCGATCCGCATGACCTCACGCTCCAACGGTCGATAGCACGGAACGATGAATTTCAATGGCCGTACGAGCCCCCGCGCGTTGGCAAGCAACAGCGCACGTTCTAACAATGCCTCGCGCACTAGCTTTAAATTTCCCTGCGCCAGATAGCGCACGCCCCCGTGGACCAACTTGGTGCTACGGCTGGAAGTTCCGCTCGCAAAATCACGGGCCTCGATCAGCGCGGTGCGAAACCCACGTGCCGACGCATCGACCGCGATTCCTAGACCGGTGGCACCGCCGCCGATGACGACGACATCCCACGGTCGCGCCTCTCGCAACTGAGCGAGCAATCGCTCGCGATCGATGATGGGCGCCGTTATGCCCAAGACCGGGCGCGCTCCACCGCCTTGTGCCATCGCGCGATCAGCGCATCGCGCTGTGACAGGTGCATCGCTGGCTCGAATCGGCGCTCCGCGCGCCACAGGTTGGAGAGTTCCTCAAGCCCGCTCCAGAAACCAGTCGCCAAGCCGGCCAGATACGCAGCTCCAAGTGCCGTCGTTTCGGTCACTTCAGGGCGCACTATGGGCACACCCGTGATGTCTGCCTGGAACTGCAGCAGCAAATCATTTTTTGCCGCACCCCCATCGACTCGGACTTCGGTCAACGCTTGCTTAGCATCGCGCTGCATTGCGGCCAGCACATCGGCCGACTGAAAGGCGATCGATTGCAGCGCGGCACGCGCGACATGCGCCTTCGTCGTGCCGCGCGTCAACCCGACGATGGCGCCGCGCGCCCCCGCATCCCAGTGCGGTGCGCCGAGTCCAGCAAACCCTGGCACCAGAAATACGTCCCCATGATCACTGACTTGTCGCGCCAGTGCTTCCACATCGTCCGAACGAGCAAACAGCCCGAGCCCATCGCGCAGCCATTGCACTACCGCACCCGCTACAAATACGCTGCCTTCCAGCATGTATGACGCGCTCGCTACGTCGCTCAGTTTCCAGCCTACCGTTGACAGCAGTCGGTTCGCGGACGCTTGAGGCTGCGCGCCGACATTCATCAGCATGAAAGCACCGGTGCCGATCGTGTTCTTTGCCATTCCGACACCGAAACATGCTTGCCCGAATGTGGCGGCCTGTTGATCGCCGGCGTTGCCGGCAATGGCGATCGGCTCACCGAAAAGTTGGGGCATCGTTTTGCCGATCACCTCACTCGATGCAGTCACGCGCGGTAAAACAGCGCGCGGCACGTTGAACAGTGCGAGCAGTTCGTCGCTCCACTGGAGCGAATGAAGATCGAGCAGTAGCGTGCGCGACGCGTTGCTGACATCGGTGACGTGCTCGGCGCCGCCGGTGAGATTCCAGATCAACCACGCATCGATCGTGCCGAATGCCAGCTCGCCGCGAGCGGCGCGTCCGGGCGCTCCCGGCACATGGTTGAGTAGCCACTCAATCTTGGTCGCGGAGAAGTACGGATCGAGCAGCAACCCGGTCTTCTCGGTGACACGTGATTCGGTTCCCTGCTCGAGCAATTGTGTGCACCGCTCTGCAGTGCGGCGATCCTGCCAGACGATCGCGTTGGCGATCGGAGTGCCCGTCGTTCGATCCCAGATAACTGTGGTCTCGCGCTGATTCGTTACTCCGATCGCGGCAATATCGCGAGCACTTGCGCCTGCCTGACGCAATGCGGACTGTGCACAATGCAGTTGCGTCGACCAGATCTCAGCAGCATCGTGCTCGACCCAGCCGGGTTGCGGAAAAATCTGCTGGAACTCCTGTTGGGCCGTCGAAATGATCTGCCCGCGTCTATCGAACACGATCGCGCGCGAACTCGTCGTCCCCTGATCGAGTGCCAATATGAACTTCGCCATGCTGCGGCCAGCATAGACGAATGACCAGAGCGAAGGCAGACTCCACCTACCACTTTCGGGAGCAAGCAAATGCAGGGTATTTCGGTGTTACGTCTGTTGGCCGCGGCTTCACTCGCGATCTCTTCGCTAACGGCACAAGCTCAGGGCTGGCCTTCAAAGCCTGTACGCATCATCGTGCCCTTCCCGCCTGCGGGGACAACCGACATCGTTGCGCGCTCGCTGGGTGCCGAATTGCAGAAGATGTGGCAGCAGCCGGTTGTCATCGAGAACCGGCCTGGCGCGGGCGGCAACATTGGCTCCGAGCTGGTCGCGAAGAGTCCGAATGATGGCTACACGCTGCTAATGGGCACCGTCGGCACGCATGCGATCAACACAGCGCTGTTCGGGCAGAGCGGCAACAAGATGCCATTCGACGCGGTAAAGGATTTCGTACCGATCACGCTCGCCGCGGGCGTCCCGAACGTCATGGTCATCAATAGCAAGCTGCCGGTCAACACCGTCAACGAATTCATCGCGTACGCAAAGGCTAATCCCGGACAACTGAACATGGCGTCGAGCGGCAATGGCACGTCGATTCATTTGACTGGCGAGCTGTTTAAGACGATGACGGGCACGTACATGGTGCACCTGCCGTATCGAGGTTCGGCACCTGCGCTCACCGATCTGCTCGCGGGTAATACGAACGTCATGTTCGACAACCTGCCGTCCGCGCTACCGCATATAAAAAGTGGACGATTGAAAGCGCTGGCGGTGACATCGCGAGAACGGTCGTCCGCACTGCCGGACACACCGACCATTGAAGAGGCTGCCAACCTGAAGGGATTCGATGCGAGTTCTTGGTTTGGCTTGTTTGCGCCGGCCGGCACTTCGCGAGCGATTGTGGACAAGATACAAGCGGACGTTTCCAAAGCGCTCGCTGTCCCCGAGGTACGCGAGCGGTTCGTCGCGCAAGGCGCGCAGCCTGGAGGCTCCACACCTGATCAATTTGCGGCATTCATTCGTGCCGAAACGGACAAGTGGACGAAGGTTGTCAAGATTTCCAACGCGAAAGTGGATTGATCGCGCTCGAATCTCTCATCGATGGGGATCGTCGACACCTTTGCGCGCGATCATCTGCCGCCGCAAAGCCAATGGCCGGAGTTTCTGTTCGATAGACCGGAATATCAGTATCCGCATCAACTGAACTGCGTCGCCGCATTGCTCGACCGCCATGTCGACGCTGGCGGTGGGGCCGACATTGCAATCACGACCCTGATCAACGCACGTGCAGTGTCGTGCACGTACGCGCAACTGCAGGCGCAAGTCAATCGCATCGCGCGCGTGCTCGTCGAGGATCTGAAGCTGATTCCGGGAAGCCGTGTGCTGCTGCGCGCGCCAAACACGCCGATGCTTGCCGCGTGCTGGCTTGCCGTCGTTAAAGCCGGATTAATCGTGGTCGCAACGATGCCACTGTTGCGCGCGCGTGAGCTGAAACCAATGATTGACAAGGCACAGGTTTCAGCTGCCCTGTGCGACGTTCGACTGCGGCAAGAGTTGGCCGCGACGATCGATCCGGCTTCAGAGCATCATGCGCCTTCGCTATCGACAGTCCTTTATTTCAACGACGCTTCGCCGGAGTCGCTCGAGGCGCGTGCAGCTCGCAAGCCGTTCAACTTTCGCGCGTATCCCAATCGTCGCGATGACGTATGCCTGATCGCGTTTACATCAGGCACGACGGGACAGCCAAAGGGCACCGTGCACTTTCATCGCGACATTCTGGTGATGTCAGATGCCTTCACCAGGCACGTGCTGAAGCCCAGTGATAAGGACATCTTTTGCGGAACACCGCCGCTCGCTTTTACGTTTGGACTAGGCGGACTGCTCACGATGCCGCTGCGCTTCGGGGCTTCGACCGTGTTGATGGAGAAGCTAACGCCCGAAGCTCTGCTGACGACGATCGAGGCTACACGCGCCACGATTTGCTTCACCGCGCCAACGATGTATCGCCAAATGGCACTACTGCTCGCCGAGCCGGCAAACTCATTCGACGTTAGCAGCCTTAGAAAGACGGTATCTGCGGGCGAGGCGTTGCCGAACGCAACCCGACAATTGTGGAAGCAAGCCACCGGCATCGAGATGATCGATGGTATCGGCGCTACCGAAATGATTCACATCTTTATTGCTGCTGCCGGCAAAGACGTTCGCGGTGGGGCAGTTGGCAAAGTCGTGCCCGGCTACCGCGCGATCATTGTCGACGA
>DATEOP010000318.1:0-4239 GCA_035274065.1 Burkholderiaceae bacterium | reverse complement strand
GCGAACCCCGGTCCCGCATGCTACCGGCGCGGAGGTCCGCTGACGGTGACCGACTGCAACGTGATGGTCGGGAAGATTCAGCCTGCATTCTTCCCTGCGGTATTCGGGCGCCACGCGAATGAAGCGCTCGATGACGATGTCGTACGCGAAAAATTTGCCGACCTGGCGATGGAAATCGAAGATGCCACCGGCCGGGCTCTGTCGCCCGAGCAGCTTGCAGATGGCTATCTCGACATCGCCGTTGGCAACATGGCTGAAGCGATCAAGCGCATTTCGATCCAGCGCGGCCACGATGTGACGCAGTACACGCTCAGCGTTTTTGGCGGCGCCGGCGGACAGCATGCGTGCCGGGTTGCCGATGCGCTGGGTATGAGCCGCATCTTCGTGCATCCGCTGGCGGGCGTGCTGTCGGCGTATGGAATGGGCCTGGCGGATCAGACCGCAATGCGAGAGCAATCAATCGAGCGTCCGCTCGATGACGCCGCAATGCCGGTACTTGCGGCGGCGCTCGACCGGCTAGCTGCTGACGCAACAGGCGATCTTTTAACGCAAGGCGTCGCGGCGGAACGCATCGTCGTTGTCCGGCGCGTTCACCTTCGGTACGAGGGCACCGATTCGGCACTGATTGTTGCCGCGTCAGCGCAATCGGAGATGCAGGCGGCATTCAATGCCGAATACCTAAAACGCTATTCGTTCCTGATGGAGCAACGCAGCCTCGTAATCGAAGCCGTTTCGGTGGAGGCGATCGGACAGGGCGAGGCAGTTGTCGAGAACACGGTGGCAAGAGCGACGCGCTCGAAGCCACTTGCCGCAAAAGGGACAGCGCGGCTGTACAGCGAGCGCGCGTGGCGGGCTGCGCCTCTTTATTCGCGCTCCGACCTGCACCCTGGCGATGTGATCGGGGGTCCGGCAATCATTGCCGAAGCCAACGCCACCACCGTGATCGAGCCCGACTGGGAAGGCATCGTCACCGAGCTCGATCACATTGTTCTCGAGCGGGTCCGTGAGCGCGAGCAATCGCGTGCAATCGGCACGGATGCCGATCCGATCATGCTCGAGGTCTTCAACAACCTGTTCATGTCGATTGCGGAGCAGATGGGGTTGCGTCTGCAGAACACCGCTTACTCGGTCAACATCAAGGAGCGCCTCGATTTTTCATGTGCGCTGTTCGATTCGAACGGAAACCTGATCGCGAATGCGCCGCACATGCCGGTACATCTGGGATCGATGAGCGAATCGATCAAGACCGTCATGCGCGAGAACGCGGGGGTCATGAAGCCCGGCGATGCGTACGCGATCAACGATCCGTATCACGGCGGCACGCACCTGCCTGACGTGACGGTTATCACGCCAGTGTTCGACCTCAACGGAACCGACATCCTTTTCTACGTCGGCTCGCGCGGACATCACGCCGACATCGGCGGAACGACACCCGGATCGATGCCGCCATTTTCGACATCGCTCGATGAAGAAGGCACGCGATTCATCAATTTCAAGCTTGTTGATGGACAAGGTATGGGGAACGGAGACGGCCGCGCCGGCACGATCCGCGAAACCGAGTTGATGTCACTGCTGACGTCCGGCCCGTATCCGGCACGCAATCCGCAACAGAACCTGGCCGATCTGCGGGCACAGATTGCAGCCAATGAGAAGGGACGCGAAGAATTGCTGAAGATGGTCGAGCAGTTCGGGCTCGACGTTGTCCGCGCCTATATGCAGCATGTGCAGGACAACGCAGAGGAATCGGTGCGACGCGTGATCACGCGGCTAACAGACGGCGAGTTTCACTATCCGCTCGACAACGGTGCGTTGATTCGTGTTCGCATCGAGGTTGACCGTGAAAATCGTTCAGCAATGATCGACTTCACCGGCAGCTCCGATCAACTCTCGAACAATTTCAACGCACCGACCGCGGTGTGTTACGCCGCCGTGCTGTACGTGTTTCGCACCCTGGTCGATGCCGACATCCCGCTGAATGCCGGCTGCCTGAAACCGCTGCACGTCGTCATTCCGGAACACTCAATGCTTAACCCGCGTTATCCGGCGGCGGTCGTCGCAGGCAATGTCGAAACATCATCGTGCATCACCGACGCGCTTTACGGAGCGCTCGGCGTGATGGCGGCGGCGCAGGGCACGATGAACAACTTCACGTTCGGCAACGATCGTTACCAGTATTACGAAACCATCTCAGGTGGCTCGGGGGCTGGAGTTCGGGATGTGGATGCAGGGGCCGAGACACTTGATGGATTCGATGGCACTGACGTCGTACAAACGCACATGACCAATTCTCGCCTCACGGATCCCGAAGTCCTGGAGTTCCGCTATCCGGTACGACTGGAAAGCTACGAAATCCGCGCAGGATCGGGTGGGGCCGGACGCTGGCATGGCGGTAACGGCGGCACACGTCGCGTGCGATTTCTAGAGCCGATGACCGCGTCGATTCTGGCGAATCACCGGTCGATTCCACCGTTCGGGATGGCAGGCGGTGAACCGGGAGAAGTAGGGCGTAATTGGATCGAAAGAACTGACGGGCGCATCGAGACAATGGGCCACATCGGATCGGCCGAAATGAACGTCGATGACGTCATAGTTATTCAAACTCCGGGCGGCGGCGGCTTCGGAAAAAAATGAAGGCTGATCGACGTTAACTGAACGCGGCAAATAGCCGACGCCGTCGGCGAAATTCTGCACACGTTTTGCTCCGGCGCGCGGAAATAATCGCATCAATGAATGCGCCGGATCGCCTTGCTCTCACTTCAATTCTTGGCTCGCTATCGATGAGTTACTCGCCGCTCGTCGATCGTGAGCGGCGCACGTTTGGCACACGACTGACGATGCTCGCGGTAAAGCCAAGCGACCGGCTCCCGGTTGGTTTGATCCTCGAGCAGTTGAACGGCCTGTGGCCTGAATCGCGCGCATTGGTGTTGATGGCACCGCTCGACGCGCAGCTCGACGACTCGCTGCTCGAATGGCAGCCACCGATGAACGCCGTCGTTGAAATCCCGGCGATTGCCTTGCGCGACCCAACGACGCAACAGCTTGTGCAACGTGCGCATCGGGCAGGAATCAAAATGGCGCTGCGTGGTCGGCCCGACGTGCCGCTGCCACCCGCGCTGATCGATTGTTTCAGCTACGCGCTTATTCACATCACTGAAGACCGCCGGCGTCGCAGCGACGGCAGCAACGCTCCTCCGCCTCCCGGCGTGATGCGGCGCATGCCGTTCATCATTACGGGCGCATTTCGAACTGATGATCTAAACGCCGCGTATCAGCGCGGCGCGGTTGCGAGTGTCGGACTGCCGTTAGATGAAGTTCCGCCGACAACGGAGCGTCCACCGCAACCCAATCATCATTCGGTACTCGAACTGCTGCGTCTGGCGCACGATCGCGCCGACATCGATTTGATCGAATCGGCTATCAAGCGCGACGCTGCGCTGGCCTTCGAGCTGATTCGTTTCGTCAACTCGACCGCCTTCGCGGTGCCGATGCAAGTCGGTTCGGTCAAGCGTGCGGTGATGGTGCTGGGCCATGCGAAGCTCACTCGCTGGCTATCGCGCATGCTACGTGTATCAACGTTCAGTGCAGAGGCCTTACCGCTGATGCACGCGGGTACGCGCCGCGGACTATTCCTCGAGCATCTGGCCAGTTGCAATGCAGAGGGTGCCGAGCTGCGCGACTCGCTGTTCCAGACCGGTGCTTTCTCGCTTCTGGATCGAATGACCGGCACAGCGTTTCCTCGACTGCTTCAGCATGCGCAGCTTGCCCCGAGCGTGTCTGCTGCGCTGGTCGACCGCAGCGGCCCGTGCGCGCCGTACCTGTCGCTCGCCGAAGCGATCGAGCGCAACGATCCCGTAATGGGAAGAAAACAGCGCGAAGCGCTCGACATCTCGCTGCTTGACTGCAACGTCGCGCTGCTGCGCGCGTTATCTGCAGCACAACTCATGAACGCCGATCAACGACTGGTCGCCTAGGAACAGCAGCTGACTCGGCGCACCTGCGCGATTGGCAACTCCACGTCGCTATAATTTGGCACGCTTGTCAGCCCGGCAAGCGCACGAACGACGCGTGGCCTTCGCGCGCTTTTGCCGGCTTTTGGTAGCAATGACCCAGTCCAGTACGGTTTTCGAGCTCACCGGGCCGAGCGCGTTGTCACCCTTTCGAGCGGCGCGATTGCTGGCGGCAATTCGAACTGTCGAAAAGTCAGCGGAGTCATTAGGCGGCCGCTTCGTTCACTTCATC
>DATEOP010000317.1:0-3581 GCA_035274065.1 Burkholderiaceae bacterium | reverse complement strand
TGATCTTGCCGATTTCTTCATCTGCGTTGGCCGAGATGGCGCCCACTTGTGCGATTTCTTTGCTCGTGGTCGTTGGCTTCGACAGTTTCTTCAACTCTTCGATTGCTGCCACGACGGCCTTGTCGATGCCGCGCTTCAGGTCCATCGGGTTCATTCCGGCGGCCACATACTTCATGCCTTCGGAAATGATCGACTGCGCCAACACGGTCGCAGTCGTCGTGCCGTCACCGGCGTTGTCCGATGTCTTCGACGCGACTTCCTTGACCATCTGCGCGCCCATGTTCTCGAACTTGTCCTTCAGTTCGATTTCCTTGGCGACTGAAACGCCGTCTTTCGTGACGGTCGGCGCGCCGAAGCTACGCTCAAGAACGACGTTCCGGCCCTTCGGGCCCAACGTCACCTTCACTGCGTTGGCGAGAACGTTTACACCGCGCACCATCCGGTGGCGTGCGTCATCGCCGAAATGAACTTGCTTGCTTGCCATGAATTAACTCCAAAGTGTTCAGGGGGAGCCGGTCCGCTGAGAGCGGTCCGACAACGGATTCACTGGGAAGGTTGTCGCCTTAGGCGATCACCCCCATCAAGTCCTCTTCTCTCATCACCAGCAGCTCGTCGCCTTCGACCTTGACGGTCTGGCCCGAATACTTGCCGAACAGAACGCGGTCGCCCACTTTGACATCGAGCGTGTTGACCTTGCCGTTGTCGTCGCGCTTGCCGGGGCCGACGGCGACAACCTCGCCTTGATCGGGTTTCTCGGCAGCGTTATCAGGGATGACGATGCCCGAAGCGGTCTTCCGCTCGTTGTCCAGGCGTTTGACGATCACTCGATCGTGCAAAGGACGGATCTTCATAGGTTCTCCATGTTGTTTGAAATCTCTCGAAAATCGAGAAGGCCAAAAAGTCGAAGCCGCAGATGATGCCATTTATCAGCACTCTCTGCCTGCGAGTGCTAATTGTAGGGCCATCGTCCCAATCTTCAAGACCCGCCGTCTGGCTATCAAAGCAGATCGTCGGTCGCACGGAAGTGACCACTAACATTGAATGTGAGAGCGTGCGGCTGAAGGGTCCGACCGAGACGTACGGGAATGCGCTACAAGGTTGTGATCTAACTTGCCGAAAATATGCAGATAACTGGAATGGGGTATTAAGTGGCCATCGATTTTCCGCTTCGGCTTCCACAACATTGGCTTAGCGCCGCTGCCCCGAAGGGCAAGGGTCCGAACAACTCGATCCGCGCGTTTGTCAACAGTGTGATGAGCTACACGAAGATGGATGTGCCTACCGTCGAGCTTTTCGAAACGGCGGTTACGTTTGACGAGAAACACAGGGACCCTCTGTCGGCGCATCAGTGCCTGTCAAAGACATTCGGAAAGAAAGCGGGCATCAGCTTCGTGTTTCGCGCGGATACCGCAGGCGAAGGTCGCTACTGGGTTTACTCTGCCGACCCCTGGCTGGAGCCTCCCGCCGAGGCCATCAGCGCCTTGGCACCGAAAAGAATCGTTCACCAGTTGTGCGAAGGATTGCCGTATCGCTTTGCGCTGGATGCTTGCGTGGGCCGGGAGAAACTGGTCAACGGCGAAAAAGAGGTCGAGCCGTTTCGCACTTCGCAGGAAGTTGAGGCGTGGATCAAGGCGGTCGGTCCCAAGTTCGGTTTCAAGCCCGATTTCTTCAATGCGACGATAAAAGAATTGCAGTTCCCGTACGGAGAACGCACGGTCAAATTACCCTACGCGTCGATCGAAGGAGTGCTGCAGATCACCGACGCAGAGTTGATCAAACGCCCGCTGCTGCGTGGTATCGGCTCATATCGCAGGGTTGGTTTGGGTCTGCTTCAGCTATCCAATTAATCGCTACATGCAGCGAACAACGGCGCTTCGGGCGCCGTTTTTTATGGCGAGCCAAATTAGACTGGCGACGGCGTGGGTAAACAGAACAAATATATGAAGGTACTGCTCGCTGCTAGGCGCAGCGTCTTGGTGATGATGCTGGTTGCATCGACCGGGGCGAGCGCGCAGCCGACGCCGTCGCTAGCGTTGCCGGAAGCGGTCGCTGCTGCATTGAAAACAGCCAACATACCCGCTTCAGCCGTCGGCATCACGGTAGCTTCGCTGTCAGGATCTGGTCTGACGCTAACCCTGAACGAAAACCAGCCGATGAATCCAGCGTCGACGATGAAACTCGCGACGACGCTTGCCGGGCTTGAGCTGCTGGGCCCGCAGTATCAGTGGCGCACGGATCTGATGTCCAACGTGCCGTTGAAAAGTGGTGTGCTCGAAGGCGACCTTTGGCTGCGTGGTACTGGTGATCCGCAACTGGTAATCGAAGACCTGTGGCTGCTGGTGCAACGCTTGCGAGGTGTCGGTGTGCGCGAAATTCGCGGCAACCTGATACTGGATCGCAGCGCATTCGAAGCGGCACCACATGACCCCAGCGCGTTCGATGGCGAAGCGCTGCGTCCCTATAACGCGGGCCCCGATGCGCTGCTGCTTAATTACAAGGCCGTCAGTTTTCATTTCATCGCCGACCACGAAAACAAACTTGCGCGTGTCTACGCGTTGCCTGCGCTGGCGGGCCTGGTAGCCCCGGCGACGGTACGGGGCGTAGAGGGCGCATGCAACGACTGGCGCGTGCGCTTGGGCGGAGACTTTAGTGACCCTTTGCGACCGACGTTTCGGGGCGCTTACCCGCTGTCTTGCGGCGACAAGGTTTGGCATGTCAGCATGCTAGAGAGCCATCAGTATGCCGAGGCACTATTTCGTTCGCTGTGGGATTCGAGTGGCGGCGTATGGAAAGGGCGCGTTCGTGAGGGCTTAGTGCCAACGGATGCAAAGTTGCTCGCGCAGCATGAGTCGCGTCCGCTGGCGGAGTTGATTCGAGACATCAATAAATACAGCAACAACGTGATGGCGCGGCAGCTGTTCCTGACATTAGGCGCTGAAGCGAGCCGCAGGCCTGCGAACAAGGAGCGCGCCCAGCGCGCAGTCGGTGACTGGCTGGCAAGTAAAGGTCTGGATCGACGCGAGTTCGTACTAGAAAATGGGGCCGGTTTGTCGCGCATCGAACGCCTGACCGCGTCCGCACTCTCTCGCCTGCTGCAAAGCGCGTTCGCTTCGCCGCTGATGCCGGAGTTTGTATCGTCACTGCCGATTGTCGGCGTCGATGGCACGATGCGCCGCCGGAGTGCCGCAGCCGGTTCGGCTCATATCAAGACCGGATTACTTTCCGACACGCGTGCGATTGCAGGCTACGTGCTATCGGCAAGCGGAAAGCGCTATGTGGTGGTCGCTTTCATCAATCATCCCAACGCCGGTGCAGGGCAGCCCGCACTCGACGCGCTGCTGAACTGGGTGTACGTGCAGGGCTAAAGCGCTGACCCGTACTTAATCGTGCAGCCGTACGCCTGGCTGTTCGTCTTCGATACGGGCTTACCCGATTTCGCATCGGTCAGGGCGGCGACCACGTAATTGGTCGCCGTCTTTACATCGGCGACATTGGTACTGCGCTTGTCGTCGATAGCACCCGCGTAAACGAGCGTTCCATTGGGATCAATTACGAACATGTGCGGTGTGACCTTTGCGCCG
>DATEOP010000316.1:0-2709 GCA_035274065.1 Burkholderiaceae bacterium | reverse complement strand
GGCGGGTTCTTCATGAAGTCTTCGAGGTCATTGCCGGCAGTAAAAATATCCTTCTGCCCGTGGATCAGAATTGCGCGCGCCGTTGGGTCTTCGTTCGCTGCCGCCAATGCGTCAGCCATCGACTGATACATCGCTGCGGTGATGGCATTTTTCTTTTCGGGCCGCGCGATCTGAATGCGCGCTACGCCGTTGATGATGGTGCTCACAACACTCACTGCGGCCTCGCAGAGGTCATGCTCAGACAGGCGCTGCCTTGCGCGCGAAGTCACGCAGCGCCGCGGTGGCTTGCGCACGGATCTTATTGCGAACGAATGGTGTCCATCCGAGCAGCGAGCCCTTCGCACCCAGCGCCTGTGACGACCACCGCCACAGGCTGAAGGTGTCTTCCTGGCGCACGATCTTGCCTGCGACGAGTTGCATCTCAGTCGACACCTCGTTCTTCACAGGCCGTCCGGTGGCAGAGAATGTGTACTGCGCCACCCATTTCACGCGCGCGCGCGACGGCCCATCCTCGAGAATGTTGACATCGATGCCGAAGTCATCTTCGGCGCGCGACAGCAGCATCTGCCACATCAAACGCGTGCCTTTCGCATTCAACAACTGAAAGACAGGATCACTGAACGTAGCGTGCTCGGCGTACAGCAAGCCCATCGTGTAGTGGTCGCGCACGGTGAAAGCTTCGTAAAAGCGTCCCGCGACCCCCATTAGAGGCGCCTACACACGTTCAAAGATTCCAGCGGCGCCCATTCCGGTGCCAACACACATCGTGACCATGCCGTATTTGAGGTTGTTCCGACGCATCGCATGCACGACGGTAGCAGAGCGTATCGCACCGGTCGCGCCCAGGGGATGGCCGAGTGCAATTGCGCCGCCCATCGGATTGACTTTGCTTGTGTCTAAGCCTAGATCGTTGATAACGGCTACCGCCTGTGCCGCAAACGCCTCGTTCAATTCGATCCAGCCGACGTCGTTCTTCGTGATGCCGGCCAACTTCAGTGCAATCGGTATCGCTTCCTTTGGACCGATGCCCATAATCTCGGGCGGGACGCCGCGGATCGAAAAGCTGACGAAGCGCACAAGCGGCGTGAGATTGAACTGCTTCACGGCTCGCTCCGAAGCGAGAATCAACGCACCGGCACCGTCCGACGTTTGCGAACTGTTGCCCGCAGTGACACTGCCCTTTGCCGCGAACACCGGGCGCAGTTTCGCAAGCGCTTCGAGATTGGTATCTGCGCGCGGACCCTCGTCAAGGCTCACCGACCGGCTGCGAACGTCGAGTTCGCGAGTTCCCAGACGCGGAAACTTTTCAACAATGTCGATCGTCGTCA
The DNA here is from genome assembly GCA_035274065.1 of Burkholderiaceae bacterium. Lineage (GTDB taxonomy): Bacteria > Pseudomonadota > Gammaproteobacteria > Burkholderiales > Burkholderiaceae_F > JACCZX01. Next base: position 1,381 of record DATEOP010000316.1, on the reverse strand, counting down.
TTTCGTCGGCGAACAAACCGGCTTTCTGTGCCGCAATTGCTTTCTGATGTGATGCATACGCGAACTCGTCCTGCATCTCGCGCGTGACCTTCCATTGCGCGGCAACCTTCTCTGCCGTCAGGCCCATGCCATAGGCGATACCGACGTTTTCGTCCTTTTCGAAGATGTGCGGGTTAAACGACGGCGTATTACCGCCCATCGGCACCATGCTCATCGATTCAGAGCCGCCCGCCATCATCACGTCAGCCTCGCCGACCCGGATGCGATCGGCAGCCATGGCGACAGCGTTCAGGCCGGACGAACAGAAGCGATTGATCGTGACGCCACCGGTCGAGTTGGGCAAACCCGCCAGCAATACTGCGTTGCGCGCCATGTTCAGCCCCTGCTGCGCTTCCGGGAACGCGCATCCGATGATCGCGTCTTCGATCGCTTTTGGATCGAGGCTCGGAACCTGCGACATTACGGAACGGATCGCGGAAACGAGCAGATCGTCGGGTCGCGTGTTGCGAAACATGCCTCGCGGAGCCTTACCGATCGGCGTGCGAGTGGCGGCTACGATGTAAGCGTCTTGGATTTGCTTCATTCTTAGTTCCTAACCGGCTTGCCGGTGTTCATCATTCCCATCATGCGTTCTTGCGACTTTGGATGGTTGACGAGCTCGGTGAAAAATTTGCGCTCCAGATCGAGCAGCCACTGCTCATCGACCTGCGCGCTCGATTCGACATCGCCGCCGCACATCACGTTTGCGATGCCCGATGCCAGATAGAAATCATGTTGGCTGATGAATCCGCCGTCGCGCATGTTGACGAGCTGCGCCTTGATGTTGGCAACACCCGCGCGCCCTGCTACCGCAAACGCCTGGGGCCGCAGCGGCGGCCGATAGCCGCTTGCATACAACGCCGAAGCCTCGTTGATTGCAATCCACAACAATTCATGGTTGTTAAAGACGACCTTGTCGGTTGTACGCAGGTAACCCATCTGCTGCGCTTCGAGCGCGGACTTCGAGACATTCGCCATCGCTGCGTTTAAGAACCAGTTCTTGATAAACGGAAATACATCGGCGATGCCGGCAGCCTGCGCCGCCTGTGCGCCGCGCAGCGCACCTTCCTTCAGCCCACCCGCGCCGGGAATCAACCCGACGCCTACTTCGACCAGTCCGATGTAGCTCTCGAGCGAAGCGACTGTCTTCGAGCTATGGACGATCAGCTCGCAACCGCCACCCAGCGCCATGCCGCTGACTGCTGTAATGACCGGCACCTGCGCATATTTGATCCGCATCCACGCGTCCTGCATCTTTTTCTCTTCGACGTCGATCGCTGCAGCGCCACCGGACATGAACACCGGCATCATGGCCTGCAGGTCTGCACCGACCGAAAATGGA
>DATEOP010000315.1:0-2008 GCA_035274065.1 Burkholderiaceae bacterium | reverse complement strand
GATCCCGACACTGATCGGTGCCGGTATCTATTCGATGTGGAAGCAACGCAGCCTGTTCATCGCCGCCGACATCCCGGTATTCGCCGTGGGCCTGATTTTCGCATTCGTCTCCGCGTTGATTTGCATTCGGTGGCTGATTCGTTATCTGACAACGCATGACTTCACCGCTTTTGCCTGGTATCGAATCGCGTTTGGCGGTGTCATCTTGTTGACCTCGTATCTGGGCTGGGTCGACTGGGCGCGATGATGGACGACGCCGATACGTGGCGGCGAGTCGATCTGACACTGGCGATTGTCGCCGCCGTGGTCGTTGCCTACGGCGTGTTGGTGCTGAACTGGTCGGTGTTCGTCGTGGTCGCGCTGTTCTGGCTCGAGAATGTCGTGATCGGTGTGCTTAACGTTGCGAAGATGCTGATAAGCGGCGCGCGCCTTGGTAGCTTCGGCTTGATCGCAGCGCTTGCATTGGCCACGTTCTTTACGGTTCATTACGGAATGTTCACCGTCGGCCACGGCGTATTTGTCGCGTCGTTGTTCGGTAAAGCCGAGCTTGGCGGTTCACTGAACGGATTGTTTGCTCCGCTCGGCCGCATGCTGGGCTATCTCTTGTCCGATCGTGATGGCTGGTTTGCAGCGGCGAGTATCGCCTCGCTGCAGGCCGCGGCCTTTTTCCGCTGGTGGTCCGCGACGCGTGAAGACCCCGCTGCGCTGCCGACATTGATGTTCGCGCCGTATGGCCGCATCGTCATCCTGCACGTGACTGTCATCGCCGGGGGTTTGCTGGTGGGAGTGCTGGGGCAGCCGGTGCTCGGGGCGCTGCTGCTGATCGGGCTCAAGTTGGCGTTCGATATCGCCTCCATCAGCAAGGCGAGCAGTGGCAAGCAAGCATCTCCGCTGTTGCCGGTGCCTCGTTTTATCGCCGCGCGGGAAGACGATGCAACCCGCCCGTGACGAAGTGCAGGAGCTGTGTGCGCTGCTGCGCTCGCGGTTTCCGATCATTCTGATCGCGTCACACGAAGAGCCGCGCATTCTCGAGCTGCTCGCGAAGGCGGCGAACCTTGAAAATCAGGTGCTGATGACGTGGAGCATCACGTGCGGTATTCGTCGTCATGGACGCGACGAAGCGATCTATCAGACGAACGATCTGCTTGATGTGCTAAAGCATATCGACAAGACCGCGCAAAATGGCATCTACGTGCTATGCGATGCGCATCCCGGATTCAAGGATCCGATTTCGATGCGGCTGATTCGGGAGATCGCGCTGTCGCACTCCAAGTCAGCGCGCACGCTGGTTTTCATCAGCCCGCGGCTCGACGAGCTGCCGTCCGAAGTGCTTCGCCTGTCTGCGCATTTTCACCCGCAGATTCCGGATCGCGATGCGATTCGCGTCATCGTGAACGAAGAGGCAAAGCGCTACGAAAATCAAACGGGCGAGAGACCGCGCGGTGACAAGCACGCGCTGGAGATGCTGATCATGCATCTGCTCGGCATGGAACAGGATGACGTGCGACGTCTGGTCCGGCAGGCGCTGCGCGATGACGGCGCAATTAGCCAGGATGACCTGCGGCGGGTTCTCGTGACGAAGTATGAAGCGCTTGGAGGCGCCGCGTCGCTGGCATACGAAGAGAGCAAGGTTAAATTCAGCGATGTCGGTGGGTTGGCGCGCTTGAAGCACTGGATATCGTTACGCCGCAAACCGTTCCTTGATCCAAGCGCTGCTAACGTCGATCGTCCAAAGGGCATCGTGCTGCTCGGCGTACAGGGTGGCGGCAAGAGTCTGGCAGCGCGTGCGGTGGCCGGCGAGTGGGGCGTGCCGCTAATGCGGCTCGACTTCGGCGCGCTTTACAACAAGTACTACGGTGAAACAGAGCGCAATCTGCGCAATGCGTTCGCTGCCGCAGAAGCGATGTCTCCATGTGTTCTATGGGTCGACGAGATCGAAAAAGGAATATCGGTCGATAGCGGTGACGGCGACGGCGGCGTATCGCGCCGTGTCCTCGGAAGCCTGCTC
>DATEOP010000314.1:0-5004 GCA_035274065.1 Burkholderiaceae bacterium | reverse complement strand
AGCCGACCTCTTCCAGATGGGGGTCCTGGAAGGCCTGCATCGTCACCATGTGTATAGGGCCGCGACCGGCCGCGACTTCGCTGATGATGCAATGGTTGCGCAGGCAGGTCGGTATCGGCCGATGAGTTAGGTGCGAGACTTCCGGATCGAGATACTCCTTGCCGACCATTTTCTGCAGCGCGGGGAACCACTTGGATTCGTACTCTTCGCCCAATGCGTTCTGCGTATAGGTTTTAAGGTGCAGGAAGTACGCGCCCACCGGACCGTAACCATCTTTGAAGCGGGCCAGCACAATCCGATTTTCCATCTGCGTCATCTTGGCGCCGGCGTTGATCATCAGCCCATACGCCGACGCCGACGACCACGGCGCATACCAGGTGCGGCCGGCACCTTCGCCCGTCGAGCGCGGCTTGAAGATGTTGGAGGCGCCGCCCGCGCCGCAGATGACGGTCTTTGACTTGAACACGTGGTAGTTGCCCGTGCGGACGTTAAAGCCGACGGCACCTGCAACGCGATCCGGCTTGGCCTCATCCATCAGCAGGTGCGTGACGCAGATACGGTTGAAGACCTTGTCAGCCGATTTCTTTGCCGCCTCGGCGACGATGGGCTTATATGACTCGCCATGGATCATGATCTGCCATCGACCTTCACGCAGATAGCGCCCGGTTTTCGGGTTCTTCATGATCGGCAGGCCCCACTCTTCGAACTGATGCACGGTGGAGTCAACGTGACGGGCCATGTCGAACAGCAGGTCTTCCCGCACGAGTCCCATCAGGTCGATGCGAGCGTAACGGACATGGTCTTCGGGATTGTTCTCGCCCCAGCGGGTTCCCATGTAGCAGTTGATTGCGTAAAGGCCTTGGGCGACCGCACCGGACCGATCGATGTTTGCCTTCTCGGCAATGACGATCTTCTTGTTCTGCCCCCAGAACCTGGCTTCCCAGGCGGCACCCGTGCCGCCTAGACCCGCACCGACGACGAGAATGTCGATGTTGTCTTCAACGATAGTTTGGTAGGCCATCAGTAGTACACGCCCTGCTTGAGCTTGAGGCCGGCATCCTTAAGCGTGCGCAGACCGCCCTCATCCATACGGATCCACTTCGGCTCGTTGTACAGCAGCTGACTTTCGCGCATCTCCTTGCTCGGCGCGGGAACATCGGCGAGTTTGGGGATCGCGGTCCCCCACGGCTTCGTCGTAATCGGAGACAGAAAGTTTTTCTCCGTGCCGTTTCGGAACTTGATCTTCCACGCGATCGTGCCTTTGCGTTCGTCGCGATCGACTCGAACGCTGTGACCGAGCGGCGCGAAATCCGCATATCCGCGGACATCGATTGCATTCTGGGGACAAGCTTTCACACAGGAGTAACACTCCCAGCACATGTTCGGTTCGATGTTGTAAGCGCGACGATACGTCTCGTCGATGTGCATGATGTCCGATGGACAGATGTCGACGCAGTGTCCGCATCCGTCGCACCTCGTCATGTAGACGAAGGTAGGCATGGGTGGCTCCTTGAGCGGTCCTTGATGAAGTTGTTTTCTGTTTTCTTTTTCAATAGTGACGAGGGGCCTCGCGCTTGATGCCGAGTCCCATGTCTATCGGTGCATCCCGCAACAGTTCCATTGAGTGCCGCTTTTGTTGCTCCGGATCGTCGCGCGTCTGCGTCGGCAGGTTCTCGGCCGTGCCGTCGGCCTTGGATATCCGCTTTTCGAAGGCTGCCGCCGGCTTGAAGAACATGTGAGCGAATTTCGACCACGGCACGCCGACGAAGAGCACGATCGTCGCAAGGATGTAGAGCCAGAAGAGCAAGCCCACGGTAGCGCCCAGGGCGGCCCACGCGACCGCAAGAGTGACGCTCACAAGCAGTGACAGAACGAAGAGGTCCGCCTTCATCAGGCGAAACGGCGAGTGCCCTTCCGAGGTGACGTCAACACGGATGAAGAACCAGAACCAGTAGCCGCCCACAAGCACCATCAGGGCGCCGATCCACCACAGCATCGGCCAGATTTGCGGAGTGGCTGTCGCGCCAGTGGGATAGCGGAACACCATAACCGCCGTGGCCACCAGATACAGAATGAACCCATACATGCCGAGCAGATGCGCTACCCGGCGTTTCGGGTTACAGAACTCTCCCGAAGCGAGCACGTCGACGACGGCGGTCTGCACGGCGAGCGAGACGAGCTCGCCGCCGCCCAGCTTGCGGCCCTTCGCCCTTGACGTGCGCATGTTGGTGATGAAATAGCCGGCGCTGCCCTTGTGGATGATGTCGAACAGCGTGCCTATCACCACAGCCAGGGCCATCACGACCAGGAAGCCTTGCAGAAAGCCGGCGGGCAACGACGCTCCCGCGACCGCGAACGGATTGACACTCAGCATGGAATCGTCCCTCTTTTAGTCCCTGCTAACGAGGCGCCGCCGCAAAGACGGCCAGCTCGGATGCGCCGGGTTTCGTTTTCCGACGGATGCTCGACTGTGCCACGCACTTCGCATGTCCGCCAATTCAACTCGTTTATCCGTCTATAAGCCATCGCTGATATTGCGCGCACAAGCGGCACGCGACGATGGGTGGCAAGTGCGCAGAGTAAGACCAGTATGATGCGCGCGGTGCCGCAGTGCAGTGCGGCCACTTGAGAGCGGTTGCCCTCGTGTCGGATCGAAGACTCCAGGTTTTCCATGCCGTGGCAAAACATCGGTCGTTCACAAAGGCGGCCGACGCCCTGTGCATGACGCAACCGGCTGTCACGTTTCAGATCCAGCAACTCGAGGATCACTTTCATGCGCGCCTGTTCGACCGCGCCGGCGGGCGTATCGCATTGACGGCCGCGGGCGAAATGGCGCTCGGCTACGTCCAAGACATCCTCGCGCTGTACGCCGAGCTCGACACTCGCGTCAAGGAACTGAGTGGACAGACTGCCGGCCCGCTGACGATCGGCGCCAGCACTACGATCGCCGAGTTCCTTTTGCCCCGTATTCTCGGCGAATTCAAGGTGCACCATCCGGGAGTCGTCCCGCAGCTGGTCGTCGTGAACTCTGAGGTTGTGCAAGCCCGGGTCGTCGAGCGCACGTTGGATCTCGGGTTCATCGAAGGTGACTCGCATTTGCCTGCGCTCATCAGCGATGTCTGCTGCGAGGACGAATTACAAGTGGTCTGTGCGACTTCGCATCGCTTGGCGGCGAGCAAGGAACTCGCGGTGGCACGTCTCATCGAGCATGCTTACATCACTCGCGAGTCCGGGTCTGGCACGCGAGAGGTCATCGACCGCTATTTGAAGAAGGCAGGACTGTCGCCGGATTCGTTGCAGGTCGTCATGGAAGCGACCAGTCCTGAAGCGCTGAAGGGGCTCGTCGCAACCGGCGTCGGCTTGGCCATCATGTCGCGTGCCGCCGCCGAAAAGGAAGTGCGTCTGGGCGACTTGGTCCGGATTCCTCTTGCACCTCCGTTGATTCGCCAACTCTCGGTCGTCTACACGAAAGAGCGAATTCATTCGAAGGTCGTCACCGAGTTCATCCGTTTCGCCAAGGAACGTTTGGCCGTTGCAGGCACGACTGAAGACCGCGCCACCGCAGCCGCGCGCTGAGGCGCCTAGCGCGCCGAGTGCCCGCTTAACTTCACTTCCACCGTCTCGCCGGCTTCAAGCGACGCATAGTAAGTTCGCAGGATGTCGAGCACTTCGGGTCGGCTGAACTCGGCTGGCACCGCACCGCCCTCTGAGAGCCATTTCCGCAGCTGTGTACCCGACACCTGCAGCTGATCGGCTTCGCTGTGCGGACACGTGCGGCCTGATGCCATGCCTCCACATGCATAACACCAAAACGTCACGCCCATCTTCAATGGCTGCGTTTGTAGAGCATCCGCGGGAATTTCGTCAAAGATCCGATGCGCATCGAACGGCCCGTAGTACTTGCCAACGCCTGCGTGATCGCGCCCAATGATCTGGTAAGCGCATCCATAGTTCTGGCGAAACACCGCGTGCAGCAATGCCTCGCGTGGACCTGCGTATCGCATGTCGAGTGGATATCCTGCCTGCACGACGGTACCGGCGCGGAAGTATTTCTCGATTAGAACCGCGATCGCCCGCGTGCGCACTTCCGCGGGGATGTCGCCGGGCTTGAGGTTGCCCAGCAGCGAATGAACTAGCACGCCATCGCAAACCTCGATCGCGACCTTGGCAAGATATTCGTGCGAGCGATGCATCGGGTTTCGCGTCTGAAATGCCGCAACACGCGACCACCCCAGCCGTTCGAATTCGGCGCGAGTCTCCGCCGGCGTCTTGAACAACGTGCCGTATTTCGCCTTGAATCCGCCGTCGCCAAGCACGCGCACCGGTCCGGCCAGGTTCACCTCGCCCTGCTGCATGATCATTCGCACGCCGGGATGGTCTGCGTCCGTGGTTTTGAAAACCGACTTGCATTCGTGCGCTTTGTCGATGCGGTACTTCTCGGTCACCGATATGACGGCGAGCACCGCATCCTCGTCAGGATCCACGAGCGCAACGTCTTCGCCGATGGCGATCGCACCCGCGATCGTGACGTCGACGGAGAGCGTGATAGGAATCGGCCAGAACACACCGTCGGCCGTCCGCATCTCGTCGCAGACACGCCGCCAGTCGGCGTTTGTCATGAAACCGGAAAGGGGCGTGAACCCGCCGATGCCGAGCATCACAATGTCGCCCTTCTCGCGCGACGTTATCCGCAATTGCCGTAGTTTGTGCGCTCGCTGCAGCTCCGCCGCCAGGGCTTCGCCTTCGAGTTGAAGCGGCCGCAGGCCGCGGCCCCCATGCGGTCGAACGAGTTGATCCATGAGCTTCGCGCTGTGAGGTGTCGGCGTTTACGCTACCGCACGATGACCGACTTGTCCGATGAAATTGCTAATGAGGCGATACATGCAGTCGATGGCTGCTCGATTCGCACGTGCACGCCCCGCAAGCACTAACGAGCAATGTGCGTACGCTACGATCGTCATCATGAAATTATGCATCGTCTCCGACAGCCACGATCGATCCGAC
>DATEOP010000313.1:0-3897 GCA_035274065.1 Burkholderiaceae bacterium | reverse complement strand
GGCAGGCGTTCCTCCTGAATTGGCGCGAGTGCGGGGTCTAGCAATCAACTCGCGTGTATAGCGCTCACATTCGCGGGCGAGAAATTGTCTGAGTGCCGCGCTTTGTCCGTAGACTTTTGTCATGTATACGAACCAAGCTTGTGAAACCCTTGTCCAGCGCGACCGCTGCGACCGGGCCTAGCCTCGTTGACGCGTTCTTGCGCAGTCAGTACCCTCATACGGCCTAGCTAAATAGCGTTTTAATGGCGCGTGATAACCGCCCATCAGCTATGCATACCGTGCTGACGCAACACTTAGGAACAAGGAGATAAAGGTGCATCGAAATCGGTGGGGAAGTTCTTGGATCAAATACGTGCTTGCAAGCATCTCCTGCGTTCTGTTGCTCGGCCCGATCGCGGCTAGCGCCCGCACCGACCTTACTGTCTACACCGCCTACGAAAACGATGACCTGAAGGCTTACAAGGCCGCGTTCGAAAAAGATAACCCGGACATCACGATCAACTGGGTTCGCGACTCCACCGGTGTCGTGACCGCCAAACTGATTGCTGAACGCGAAAATCCACGAGCTGATGTGGTGTGGGGACTGGCCGTCACGAGCCTGCTGGTGCTAGAAGACCTGGATCTGCTGCAGCCGTACGCGCCCAAGGGACTGGACAAGCTCTCGCCGAAGTTTCGAGACCCGGCCGCAGCGCCGAAGTGGGTCGGCAATTCCGGTTGGATCTGCGCAATCATCTTCAACGAAGCAGAAGCCAAGAAGAAGAACGCGCCGCGGCCGACGACGTGGAAGGATCTGACGAATCCGGCCTATCGCGGCCAGATCGTCATGTCTCATCCGGCGTCATCCGGCACCGGCTTCATGTATGTGTCGGCCTGGTTGCAGCTATACGGCGAGGACGAAGGCTGGAAATTCATGGACGCACTGAACCAGAACGTCGCGCGCTACATGCATTCGGGCTCAGCTCCCGCAGCAGTTGCTGCCAAGGGAGAGTATCTGATCGGCCTGGGGTTCGACGTGCGCGGCTCGCGCCTGAAAGAAGAAGGGGCACCGATCGCCGTGATCATGCCGAAGGACGGCTTGGGTTGGGACATGAACGCGATGGCCATTATCAAGGGCACGAAGAAGCTCGAGGCGGCGCAGAAGCTCGTCGATTGGGGCACGTCCGAAACGGCGAACCGGTTGTACGGCTCGACCCGCGCGATCGCCGCCATCCCCGGTTACGCACAGCCGTTGCCGCACCTGGAGAAGAACATCGACGACCGGATCATGAAGCAGGACTTCGCATGGGCCGCAAAAAACCGCGCTCGCATCCTGGCCGAGTGGGAACGGCGCTACGGTTCGAAAGCGGATCCGAAGAAGTAGCGCGCTACTAGCCCTGAGCGCAGCCTGCGCCAGCCGTCCGTAGGGCGCGGCGGCTCGCCCTGTTCCCTTTTTTCGACGATGGCAGTTTCCCCGGCGCTTGAACCATTTGCCCGTTCGCGCTTGCAATGGAGCGTGCTCGGAATGCGCGGACTGGCGATTGCGGTAGCGGGATTTCTGATCATCGGCCTCGCTTTGCCGCTGGCGATGGTGATCGCACAGAGTGCGCAGGATACCGACGGCAAGTTCGTCGGTGTTGCCAACTACGTCGCGTACTTCGCAGCGACAGGGTCTCTGACGTCGATCGGCAACACCCTCATTGTCGGAGTCCTCAGCACGCTGATCACGATACCGCTGGCGTTCGCCTATGCGTACGCCATTCACCGGTCATGCATTCCCGCCAAGGCGTTGTTTCGCAACATCGCGCTGATTCCTCTGCTCACGCCGTCGCTGCTGTTCGCACTGTCGCTGGTACTGCTGTTTGGCAATCAGGGGATTCTGAAAGAGCTCTTGTTAGGCCAGTCGATCTACGGGCTGATCGGCATCGTGGTCGGCATGACCTTCGCGCACTTCCCACACACGTTCATCGTGATCAGTGCTGCGCTGTCGCTCGCGGATCGCCGGCACTTCGAGGCGGCGGAATCGCTCGGTGCGAGCCGCCTGCGCATCTTTCTTACCGTCACGCTGCCGGGCGTGAAGTACGGATTGATCAGCGCATCGATAGTTTCGTTCATGCTGTCGATTACCGATTTCGGCATTCCAAAGGTGATCGGCGGCCAGTACAACGTGCTCGCGACCGACATTTACAAGCAGGTGATCGGCCAGCAGAACTTCGAACTGGGCGCAGTCGTCAGCGTGCTGCTGCTCGCAGGCGCGGTGTTGGCCTTCGGCTTCGCACGGCTGGTGCAGCACAAGCAGATAACGATGATGTCGGGCCGTGCCGTGCCTTACGAGCCCGCGCCACGCAAGGCTTTCGACCTGATCATGTTGCTGTTCTGCTCGGCCGTCGCATTAGCGATCATCGGCGTGCTGGTGGTCGCAGTCGTCAGTTCGTTTATTCGCTTCTGGCCATACAACATGAGCCTTACGCTACGGCACTACAACTTCGACCTGGCTGCAGGCGGTGGCTGGCACGCTTACACGAACAGCCTGACGCTGGCGACCTGGACCGCGTTGGTAGGCACGATCATCGTCTTCATCGGTGCGTACCTGGTGGAGAAGTCGCGGGACTTCGTGCGAGTGCGGCAACTGATCCAGGTTCTGGCCGCGGTGCCAATGGCCGTTCCAGGCCTGGTGCTCGGACTGGCTTATATCTTTTTCTTCAACAAGCCGGGCAATCCGCTGGGCGGGATCTACGGCGGCATGACGATTCTCGTGCTGGTCACGATCATCCACTTTTACTCTGTTACGCACTTCACAATGGTTACCGCACTCAAGCAGGTGGACCCCGAGTTCGAATCGATTTCCGACTCGCTGAAGGCGTCGCGTTTCCGCACGCTCGCGCGTGTGACCGTGCCACTATGTATGCCGGCGATGCTCGATGTTTCGATTTATTTTTTTCTCAGCGCGATGACGACGGTGTCCGCGGTGGTCTTTCTATATTCGACGAACACGAGCCTGGCATCTGTTGCGGTCATCAACATGGACGATGCGGGTGAGTTCGCTTTCGCGATTGCGATGGCATGCGTCATTTCGGCCACGTGCATTGCGGCACGCGGAGTGCACTTCCTGCTCACGCGCGGCATCCGGCGGCGCGCGCACGCCTGGAGGGCGCCGACAAAGTGAGTCGACCGATCGTCGTCGTGGGCGCGGGCATCGTCGGTATCTGTTGCGCGGCCTATCTACTGCGCGAAGGCCACGAGGTACTCGTCGTCGAACGGGATGGTCCGGGCGAAGGAACGTCGAAAGGCAACGCGGGAGCGCTGAGCCCATACAGTTGCGTGCCGCTGGCGATGCCGGGTGTCTTCCAGAAGATTCCTGGATGGTTGATGGATCCCGAAGGTCCGCTGACGATTCAGCCGCGTTACTTCTTGCGCGCGCTTCCGTGGCTGCTCCGTTTCACACTGTCGGCGCGGCCGGAGCGTGTCACGCAGATCGCCGACGGCCTCGTGGCTCTGCACCAGCATGTTTACGACTGCTACGCCCCGCTGGTCGCCGCTGCTGGATGCGGCGATCTGATCCATCGCTCGGGAACACTGAATGTCTATCGGAGCGAGCGCTCGTTCCAGAACAGTCTCTCCGACTGGAAAATGCGCAGCGACCGCGGCGGTCAGATGCGCACGCTCACCGGCGGCGAAATGCGCGAGTTCGTGCCGGAGCTGTCACCTGCCTACACGCACGGTGTGCTGCTACCCGAACACGGCTATCTCACCAGTCCTTATCGGCTGGTGAAGTCGCTGGCGGCGCAGTTCGTGGCCGACGGCGGACGGATCGAGCGCGCAGCAGTCCGCGCGCTCGGTCGCGGCGACGGCGACGCGATGACCGTCGTGCTGGACGACGGCCGGAAAATCGACGCCGCGCGCGCAGTGCTGGCGGCCGGA
>DATEOP010000312.1:0-12962 GCA_035274065.1 Burkholderiaceae bacterium | reverse complement strand
ATGCTGTGTCTTACTCTCTCTAAATTGTTTGTGTCGAGTACGAACCTTATCCGCGCAAGGGTCGTGCCGCACGTCACACAGGACTTATACCAATCGGGCAACTGCTGCCGCGTGCACAACGTCGCCTTCAAGAAACTCTTGGTGGTATTCCTCAACTTTGTCAAGATCGTACAGATAGTTCACCATCATTCCGAACGACTGACGGACGCCGTTTTTAGACAGGTCGCCTGCCCAGTTGATACGCTGTAGACGCGCTCCGTTACCGAGGTGAAACTTCGCGACCGGATCGCCTCGGGCAGTTGGTGAGACCAGCAGCAGATAGATTGCAGCAAGCCGAAGCAGTGCGTCACGATCCGCGCTCGATAGTGCGAGAGGATCAGCCTGCCTGTCAATTTGATTAACCCTGTCGAGCGCTGCCTGCAGCTTTGTCCGCACGGGCTTCAGTTCGGCGGCAGATCCATTTAATTCGTCCAGCCAGCGCACAAAGCCTGGTATCGGTGACAATGTGCAAAACGCGCGAATCGAAGGAACCTCGGCTTGCAGCCGCTCCGCAACTCGTTTGATCAGGAAGTTGCCCAGTGAGACGCCACGCAGCCCCGGCTGGCAATTGCTGATCGAATAAAACACCGCCACTTTGTACCACCTCGGTCTGATCGGCTGCGCCGACTTCTCGATCAGCGGCGCGATGGCTGCGGGCATCTCTGCAACGAGTGCAATCTCGACAAAGATGAGCGGCTCACCAGGAAGTTGCGGATGAAAGAACGCAAAGCAGCGGCGATCGGGCTGCAAACGACGACGCAAATCTTCCCAACCATCGATTGCGTGAACCGCTTCGTGCTGAATGATCTTTTCCAGGAGCTGTGCGGGCGAACTCCAGTCGACCTGCTGCATCTGCAGAAAGCCTGGATTGAACCAGGACGACAGCAGATGGAAAAAGTCCGCCTCGACTGCGGCCAGTTGCGGATGTGTCGGCAGCGCCCGTAGCAACTGCCTGCGCATCTGCACGATCATCCCTGTGCCGCCGGGTGCACGATTCAATCGGCGCAACAGTTCCTGCCGAGGCGGCTCGCTAGCGGAGGTCAGCGCCTTCAGTGTCTGCACGGTTGGCGTCGCTGCGTAGCGTTGAGCGGCTTCTAGGACCTGCGCGGGGTCGAGCCCGAAATCCTGATCCAAATGCTCAAAGAATCTCAGTTGTGCCGACTCGGACAGCCGCTGGTATTGCTGAAGCGCCGCGGCGGCGTGTGCTGCACTGTTGGCTTCGCCGCGTGCCGACAGTAGTCTTCTGCTGGTGCGCAAAAACTCGGCGAGTTCCCAACCGACCGACGGCTTCCGCGCGGTGCTTTCCCGCACGTCAGGCGGCCTCTTTTTGACGCCGCAGTAGCACGAAGCAGCCGACACCGATGACGATCATCGGCACCGATAACCACTGCCCGGCCGACATTCCCAGCGGCATGTAGCCATACAGCGACTCGGGCTCACGGAAGACTTCGCCAATGATGCGCAACAGTCCGTAAAAAACGAGGAACAAGCTGCCAACGGTGCCGGGTGCGCGCGGCTTGCGCGAATACAGCCACAAAATCACGAACAGCGTGACTCCTTCGAGCAGAAACTGATAAATCTGCGACGGATGGCGTGCGAGTGAATCGCCGGCATGGGGAAACACAACCGCCCACGGTAGCGACGGGTCGGCTGCGCGGCCCCAAAGCTCGCCGTTAATGAAATTGCCGATGCGACCCGCGCCGAGCCCGAGTGGAACGAGCGGCACAACAAAATCCGCGACACGCAAAAAGGACTTGCGGCGTGCGCGCGCGAAGAGCGCCATCGCGACGATCACACCGATAATGCCGCCATGCGAGGCCATGCCGCCTTTCCAGACAGCAAAAATCTCGAGCGGATGCTCCAGGTAGTACGACAAGGGTCCATAGAACAGCACGTGGCCCAGGCGACCGCCGACGATGGTGCCGATCATTCCGTAGAAAAGCAGATCGTCTACGTCCTGCGGACTCATGTCGCGCCAGGGATCCCGTGCGCGCAACTTTCCTAGCACGAGGAACAGCACGAACCCGATCAGATACATCAACCCGTACCATCGAATCGCAAGCGGGCCGATCGAAAATGCGATGGGGTCTAGGTTGTGGACGTAGGGCACGGGTTCGCGCGCGGAAGCGTGCCCTATTATTGCCCATCACCCCTGCGGTTGACTAAACAAGCTCACAAACCAGCGATCACCTCATGCCCAACAACGAACGCTCGAAGCACGTCACCCAAGGCGTTGCGCGCTCCGCCAATCGCGCGATGTATTACGCGATGGGCTACAAAGACGAAGACTTCGACAAGCCGATGGTTGGCGTTGCCAACGGCCACTCGACGATCACGCCGTGCAATGCCGGATTGCAGCAGCTGGCGGACGCAGCGATTGCCGAGATCAAGAAGTGTGGAGCAAACGCGCAGGTATTCGGCACGCCCACCGTATCCGACGCGATCAGCATGGGTACCGAAGGCATGAAGTACTCGCTGGTGTCGCGCGAGGTCATCGCCGATTCGATCGAGACATGCGTGCTCGGGCAATGGATGGACGGCGTGATCGTGATCGGCGGCTGCGACAAGAACATGCCCGGCGGGATGATGGCCATCGCGCGCTGCAATGTTCCGGCGATTTACGTATACGGCGGCACCGTGATGCCCGGTCGTTACAACGGCAAAGACCTGACGATTGTGTCGGCGTTTGAAGCGGTCGGCGAGTTCACTGCCGGCCGGCTAAGTGAAAGGGACTTCAAGGAGATCGAGCGCCGCTGCGTGCCGGGCTCGGGCTCGTGCGGCGGCATGTACACGGCCAACACGATGAGTTCGTCGTTCGAAGCGCTTGGCCTGAGTCTGCTGTATTCGTCGACGATGGCCAATCCGGACAACGAAAAATCGCGAAGCACTGCCGAAAGCGCAAGGGTGTTGGTCGAGGCAATCAAGCACCAGTTGTTGCCGCGCCAAATCATCACGCGCAAATCGATCGAGAATGCGGTGTCACTGATCATGGCGGTCGGAGGGTCGACGAACGCTGTTTTGCACTACCTCGCCATCGCTCATTCGGCCGGCGTCGAATGGACGCTTGAGGACTTCGAGCGCGTGCGGCGCAAGGTACCGGTACTCGCCGACCTGAAGCCATCAGGACGTTACGTCGCAACCGACCTGCATAAAGCCGGCGGCATTCCGCAGGTATTGAAGATCTTGCTGGTAAATGGCCTGCTGCACGGAGACTGCCTCACGATAACGGGCAAGACGATGGCCGAGATGCTGTCGGATGTACCCGCCGAGCCACGCAGCGATCAGGACGTCATCCGGCCGTTTTCGAATCCAATGTATGCGCACGGCCATCTGGCGGTCCTGAAAGGCAATCTTGCGCCAGAGGGTTGTGTTGCGAAGATCACAGGATTGAAGAATCCGGTGATTACCGGGCCGGCGCGCGTGTTCGATTCGGAAGAAGCCGCGCTTGACGCGATTCTGACCGACCGCATCAGGGCGGGCGACGTGATGGTTATTCGCTATGAAGGCCCAAAGGGTGGCCCGGGAATGCGCGAAATGCTCGCGCCAACGTCGGCACTGATCGGCAAGGGCCTGGGCGAAAGCGTTGGATTGATCACCGACGGCAGATTTTCAGGCGGCACTTGGGGCATGGTCGTCGGTCATGTCGCGCCGGAAGCATTTGCCGGAGGCAACCTTGCGCTAATCAAGGAAAACGATTCGATCACGATCGACGCGCATCAGCTCCTGCTGCAGCTCAATGTCGAAGATGAAGAATTGAAGCGGCGCCGCGCCGCGTGGAAGCAACCTGCACCGCGTTACACGACCGGCGTGCTAGCGAAATTTGCAAAGATGGCGTCGACCGCGAGCAAAGGTGCAATCACGGACGAAAAGTTGTTCGACTGACGCTAACGGCGCGCCCGGGGGGTCTTATCGATTTCGAGGCGCTTCTTGATGCGATCCTTTTTGGCTTTGTCGATCTCATCGAACGCTTTTTTCTTGTCCATGCCGAGCCGCTTCTCGACGAGCTCAAACCACAGAAAGCCAACCCCGAACGGCAGCGCGACCCACCACCAAGATAGCTCAGAGAAAACGCTGATCTGCAAAACCTTCAGCACGATCATCGCCACGCCGATCCAGATAAACCACATAATGCCCACCCGACGCTGATGTAACCGATCGTAAATATAGTCCGCGATCGCGCTCTATACGAGGCGTATTTGAGGTCAACCAGTCGGTGGTATTCCCGTTAAACTTGACAGCAACATCAACGCAGGGAGCGATGGGATGAACAAGAAATTTGCAGTAGCCGCCTTGGTCAGCGCGTGCGGCATGCTGACAATCGGAGGGCCCGCCATCGCCAGTGCAGAGCTGGCGAAGCAGAAGAATTGCCTGGCTTGTCATGCGGTCGACAAGAAGCTGGTCGGCCCCGCCTACAAGGACATTGCAGCCAAGTACAAGGCCGATAAAAATGCGCTACCGATGCTGGTGAAAAAGGTGCGCGAAGGTGGAGTGGGTGTATGGGGTCAAATTCCAATGCCCGCTAACCCGCAGGTCAACGAGCAGGAAGCGCAAACACTTGTCAAATGGGTTTTGTCAATGTAGCTCGCGTTGACCGAATTAAAAAAGGGCGCCTAGCGCCCTTTTTTATGCGTCGACTGCCGGCAGTGCGACCGCGGTTGGCCGGCCACTGATCAGGTTCGCAATCAAGTCGCCACTTCCCGCTGCCATCGTCCAGCCAAGCGTCCCATGACCGGTGTTCAGATAGAGCCCCGGAATACGTGTCGCACCGAGGTAAGGAATGTTCGACGGTGTCAGTGGCCGCAACCCGGCCCAGTAGCGCGGCTGGGAAAAATCGCACGCTCCCGGAAACAGCGCTTCTGTGCGCCGTCGCAACGCGGCGCACCGGGCTGGGTTCAGCTCGAGCCCTGCACCGCCGAGCTCAACCGTACCGGCTACGCGAAGACGTCCATCGAAGCGAGAAAACACAATCTTGTATTCATCGTCTGTCAGGCTGACGCTTGGTGCGCACGTTGGATCGGTGATATCGAACGTCGCCGAATACCCTTTAGCCGGAACGATCTGCAAACGAATTCCAAGCGGGGCCAACAACGCACGCGTCTCTACGCCAAGGCACGCAACGACCGCGTCAGCGGTGAGGCGCGCAGTCGTTTCATCGGCACGCGCGATCTCGGCGCCGACGCAGCGACCGCGCTCAACCAGCACAAGCGACACAGTGGTATCGAGCAAAAATTCCACGCCCTGCTGCGCACACCGCTCTGCAAGCTGCACCGTGTACACGTGTGCATCCCCCGATTCGTCTTCGGCGCAGTAGTCGGCGCCGACGATCTGGCTGCGTACCGTTGACAGTGCCGGCTCGAGTGCCACCGCTTCTTCCGCGGAAATCGAGCGTCGATCACAACCCAGTGAGCGCATCAACGCTGCAGATGTGCGTGCGAGCTCGAAGTCGGCATCATTGGTGTAAAAATGAAGAATGCCGCGCTCACTGTGCGGATAGCCAAGCGCAATTTCAGAACGCAACTGCTTCAAGATGCGGCGACTGTAGAGTCCCAGCGCAACCAGCGTATGCGTGTTCTGCGCAGTGCGCGCGCTCGTGCATTCGCGGAGGAACGCCAAGCCCCAGAGCCACTGCTGTGCGCTCAATCGAGGACGGAACAGCAATGGAGCGTCTTCGCGACCTAGCCATTGCAGGACTTTGCGCGGAGCGCCCGGATTTGCCCATGGTTCTGCGTGGCTGACCGAGATCTGTCCGCCGTTGGCGAAGCTCGTCTCACGCCCTGGACCAACCTGGCGCTCGATCACCGTCACGTCATGACCTGCCTGGCGTAGAAACCAGGCACAGGTCACACCGACAACGCCAGCGCCGAGCACAAGCACCCGCAATTTGAGCCCCCTCAAATCGGTGAGTGTACGAAGCGACTGATTTCGGCTGGATCCGGTGCATCAGTCAACTTCGCTTGCCGCGCTTTCTGCCGTGAGTACAATCCCGCCGTTCGTCTGCTGGCCCTCGAACATCGTCTGGCGCTGCGGGCATTGCTGCACAACATTAAGCCGAGGAGAAAACAACCATGAACCATCAGCTTTTGAGATTCGCGCCCGTGGCAATTGCTGCCGCACTAGCGCTGACAGCTTGCAACCGGCAGGAGACGCCTGCGCCGAAGACCGCCGCAGCTCCGGCGCCGGCACCCGCCCCCGCGAAGGCGGCGGGTTCTGATGTCGTCAAGATCGGCCACGTCGGTCCGATTTCAGGCGCTATTGCCCACCTGGGCAAGGACAATGAAAACGGCGCGCGCCTCGCCGTTGAAGAGATCAACGCCGCCGGCGGCGTCAAGCTCGGCGACACAACGGTCAAGCTTGACCTTGTAGCGGGCGATGACAAAGCCGATCCGAAAGACGGCACATTGGTGGCGCAGAAGATGATCGACGAGGGCGTGGTCGCGTTGGTCGGCCATCTGAACTCGGGCACGACGATTCCGGCATCCAAGCTCTATGCGGATGCCAACCTTCCACACATTTCTCCGTCCGCCACCGCGGTTAAATTGACGGAGCAAGGGTTCAAGACGACGTTCCGCGTGGTCGCCCGCGACGACAAACAAGGCGCTGCGCTGGCGAACTTCGCCGCCGGCCCTCTGAAAGCCAAGTCTGTTGCCGTCATCGACGATCGCACGCCCTATGGGCAGGGTCTCGCCGACGAGTTCGAGAAGTTCGCCAAGGAAAAGGGCCTGAAGGTCGTCGGGCGCGAATTTACCAACGACAAAGCGAGCGACTTCAACGCCATCCTCACCAAGATTCGCTCGATGAAACCGGACGTCGTCATGTATGGCGGCATGGATGCCACAGCCGGCCCGATGGCCAAGCAGATGAAAGCGCTGGGGATGAAGTCCACGCTGCTCGCAGGTGACGGCGTGTGCTCGCCAGAGTTCATCAAGCTGGCGGGCAATGCTGCGGACATCATGAAGTGCTCGAATGCAGGTGAAGCTGTCGAGAAACTCGCCAAGGGCGCCGACTTCGTTGCGAAGTACAAGAAGCGCTTCAACACCGACGTGCAGATTTATTCGCCATATAGCTACGATGCCGTATACGTCATCGTCGAGGCGATGAAAAAAGCGGGCAAGGCCGATCGTGCGGCGATCGCTACCGCGTTGCGTGATACCAACTACGACGGTCTGACCGGCAAGATTGCGTTTGATGCCAAAGGCGATATCAAGGACGGCGCGATCTCGATGTTCGAAGTCAAAGACGGCAAGCTGTCGTACGTGTCGACTGTCCGATAGTGACTAGAGCGTGATGTAACGGCGCCCATGCGGCGCCGTTTTTTTATCTGAATACATTTGGCTTGCTACGATGACCATCGAAGCTACGGCGATGGCCAGGCTGTAAGGATCGCGGATGGAATTACTTCTGCAGCAGATCATCAACGGCCTGGTACTCGGCAGCATGTACGCGTTGATCGCCCTCGGCTACACCATGGTCTATGGGATTCTGAACCTGATCAACTTTGCGCACGGTGACGTGCTGATGGTCGGGGCGCTGACCGCGCTGTCGACGATTCTGTTTCTGCAGCCAATGTTCGTCGAAGCACCCGGTTGGTTGTTGCTGACAGTGGGCGTGCTGGCCGCAATCCCGGTGTGCATCACGATCAGTCTGATCATCGAGCGCGTCGCTTACAGACCACTCCGCAACGCTCCGCGTCTCGCGCCGTTGATTACGGCTATCGGCGTGTCGATCCTGCTGCAAACCTTTGCGATGATCGTTTGGGGGCGCAACTTCCTGACCTTCCCCACCCTGCTCGACGACCGGCCCATTGAGTTTTTCGGTGCAACGCTAACGAGCACGCGCGCTTTGGTCATCGTCACTTCGGCGATCATCATGACCGCACTCATGGTGCTGGTGAACCGTACCAAACTTGGCCGCGCGATGCGCGCAACGGCAGAAAATCCGCGCGTTGCCGGCTTAATGGGAGTGAATCCGAATTACGTAATTGCGCTGACGTTTGCCATTGGAGCTGCGCTGGCTGCGGTTGCGGGCGTGATGTGGGCGTCGACGTATTCGACCGCGCATTTTTTCATGGGATTCACCCCCGGACTGAAAGCGTTCACCGCGGCAGTGTTGGGCGGCATTGGCAATATTCCGGGCGCTATGCTCGGTGGCTTGCTACTGGGACTCATCGAGGCGCTCGGAGCAGGATATATCGGCGATCTGACCAACGGCATTCTCGGCTCGCATTATCAAGATATCTTCGCGTTCATTGTGCTGGTGGCTGTTCTGATCTTCCGGCCGTCCGGGCTGCTCGGTGAGCGCGTGGCCGATCGCGCCTAAGGCAGCTGCATGGGCCTCCTTCTTCCGCGTCTAAGCAAAGATCCGCGCGCTGTCTGGATCGCCGCGTTTTTTCTTGCCGCCACGCTGATGGCGCTGCCCTGGGTGGCAGGGCTTTTCGGCAACGCTTGGGTTCGCGTTCTCGCGTTCGCTTGCCTGTACGTGATGCTGGCGTTGGGATTGAACATCGTCGTCGGCTTTGCGGGCTTGCTCGACCTGGGCTACATCGCCTTCTATGCCGTCGGCGCCTATATGTACGCGCTGCTGGCATCACCTCATCTGACGCAACATTTCACATGGATCGCACAGATGTTTCCGAACGGATTGCATCTGTCGATCTGGCTGGTCGTTCCATTTGGAGCCGCTATCGCAGCTTTTTTTGGGCTCGTGCTGGGCGCGCCCGTTCTGAAGTTGCGCGGCGATTACCTCGCGATTGTCACGCTCGGCTTTGGCGAGATCATCCGGATTTTCATCAACAACCTGAACTCGCCGCTGAATATCACTAATGGACCGCAGGGACTCACGCTGATCGATCCCATCACGATTGCCGGCGTCACTTTTTCGAAGACCATAAATTTTTTCGGTTATGAAGTGTCTTCGCTGGTGCTGTACTACTACCTGTTTCTTGTCTTGACAATCATCTCGGTTGTCATTTGCATGCGTTTGCAGGACTCGCGACTGGGCCGCGCATGGCTGGCTATCCGTGAAGACGAGATCGCAGCGAAAGCGATGGGAATTAACGTGCGCAACGTCAAGCTGTTGGCGTTCGCGCTGGGCGCCACATTTGGGGGCGTCGCGGGGGCCATGTTCGCTGCCTTTCAAGGATTCGTATCGCCGGAATCCTTCGTACTCAACGAATCCATCATCGTCCTAGCGATGGTCGTGCTCGGTGGAATAGGTCACATACCTGGCGTCATTCTGGGCGCCATATTGCTGGCGGTTCTACCCGAAATCCTGCGATATACGGTCGAGCCCGCGCAGATGTTCTTGTTCGGCCACGTGATTCTGCCGGCCGAAATTTTGCGGATGATGCTCTACGGTCTTGCGATGGTACTGATCATGCTGTATCGGCCAAGAGGCTTATGGCCAGCGCCCGAGCATGGAGTGAATCCCGTAGTGCAGTTGCATTCGCGGCTTGTGGCTTGAGCGCGTAGTGGCAGAGTTCATCCTCAAAGTCGCAGGTGTCAATAAGCGCTTTGGTGGGCTGCAGGCGTTGTCCGATGTCGGCATTCAAATCGAGCGCGGTCAGATCTACGGACTGATCGGACCTAATGGGGCCGGCAAGACAACGTTCTTCAATGTTGTTACCGGTTTGTATGCACCTGATTCCGGCACTTTTGAGCTCGCGGGCAAAGCCTATTCGCCAAGCGATGTTCACAAGGTCGCCGCGGCCGGGATCGCGCGCACCTTTCAGAACATTCGGCTGTTTCCCGACATGACCGCGATGGAGAACGTGATGGTCGGGCGGCATGTTCGCACCAAGGCCACGGCTCTCGGCGCAATTTTGCGAACACGCGCCACCGTGAACGAAGAGCGCGCGATCAGACAACGCTCGCTTGAACTGCTCAACTACGTGGGAGTCGCTAAGTACGCCGATTATCAGGCACGCACACTCGCCTATGGTGATCAGCGGCGGCTTGAAATCGCGCGCGCACTGGCAACCGAGCCCAAGCTGCTCGCGCTCGACGAACCAGCGGCCGGCATGAATGCAACCGAGAAGCTTGCGCTGCGTGCACTGCTGGAAGCGATTTGCCGCGATGGCGTCACGATCATGCTGATTGAACACGACGTCAAACTGGTGATGGGGCTATGTGATCAGGTGACGGTGCTCGATTACGGCAAGACAATCGCTGTCGGAACGCCCAGGGAAGTGCAGAACAGCCCCGCGGTTATCGAGGCGTACCTCGGTGCGGCCCACACCAACGTCGCGACAAAAGCATCGGCATGACGGGCATTGTTTTGAGCGTGCGCGGGCTGAAGGTTTCCTATGGCGGCATCCAAGCCGTCAAAGGCATCGATCTTGAAGTGCGAGCTGGAGAGCTCGTCACACTGATCGGAGCCAATGGTGCCGGTAAGACGACGACGCTGAAAGCCATCACCGGTACGCAAGCGTGGAGCGGTGAAGTTGACTATATGGGCGGATCCACGCGAGGCCAGGCGTCATATCAGCTGTTAGCTCAAGGCTTGGCGATGGTGCCCGAGGGCCGGGGCGTATTCGCGCGCATGAGCGTCACCGAAAATCTGCAGATGGGCGCGTTCGTGCGCAAGGATGCTGTGGGCGTCAAGCGCGACATCGATCAGATGTACACCATCTTTCCACGGCTGAAGGAGCGCGCCAAGCAGCTTGCCGGCACTTTGTCGGGTGGCGAACAGCAAATGCTCGCCATGGCGCGGGCGCTGATGTGCGAGCCGAAGCTGTTATTGCTGGATGAACCCTCGATGGGTCTGGCGCCGATTCTCGTCGAGAAGGTGTTCGAAGTCATTCGATCGGTGGCCGAGAGAAAAGTACCGATGCTGCTGGTCGAACAAAATGCGCGGCTGGCGCTTGAAGTTGCTCATCGCGGATACGTTATGGAGTCCGGCTTGATCACATTGTCGGGCGAAGCAAAGGCTCTGCTGAATGATCCGAAGGTGAGGGAAGCTTATTTGGGCGAGGCTGCCTAGCGTTTCGTCACGCAACGCGTGCAACAACATCAGTGCTCCACCTGCACGTCGGTCACCCACATCAGCTCGCATGACCCTCCGCCGGTGTCGTCGCGCGTCAACGATGAACGCCATGTCCATCCGTCGGCATGGCGCACACTGATCAGGTAGCCACTGAGCCTGACGACTTCACCCCTGCTTACTTTAAGCAATCGATCCTTGACGGAGTCGGTCGCCGGCACCAAATGCGTATTGGCTGAGCTTTTTGCCATCAGCGTTGGATCGATCGGCGGCGATCCTTGCCAACGAAAGTGATACCAGCGGTTGCTTTGGCTGATGGTCAGCTTGTCAAGCACCGCACCGTCGGACATTGGGCCCCATCCAAGCGCAAAGTCGACTGGAGACAAGTCAGCTTCGCGACCTATCCGGTAGCGCTCGATTGACAGTACGCGCGCCCGAATGTCATAGCTGGCCAGCGGTTCAATCACGTAACCAGCGTGCTGCAGCGACGATTCGCTCGCGCTTGATTGAAGCGGGATCTCGGCAACCGGACCGGTTTTTAAGACACGCCGCTCAGCCGCGCGATCGTGCAAGTAATAGGCAACGCAACCGGCCATCACCAGACCGACGAGCCAGGGTTTCAAGCGTTCCATTGCTCGCGTTATAGGGCGACATCGTCGCACGCATGGCACGAACAGCAGGACCTTTGCGAGCGTTTTTGCTTGAACGGCTCGGACGCCGCAAACGCCAGCTCTCAGATTCGGCGCACAGAAACCTTGACGTCCATACCGACGTAGTCCGATGCTGCGCCAAACCAACTGCCGGTCAGCGGTGCGGCAAGTTTCGGATCGCGTGCGAACGCAACGCGGATTAGATTTGAGCTCCTGAAGATGGCGTTGGTCGGATCGAACGGTACCCATCCCGCGCCAGGCAGGTACACATCGAGCCACGCGTGCGTTGCGCCCGCGCCGACGATCCCCTCATCCCAACCAGTGTCCTGTGCCGGGTCATACAAGTAGCCCGAAACAAACCGACCCGCCATTCCCAGTCGCCGCACCGCTTCCATCATCAGCAGCGCGTAGTCACGACAGCTTCCTGAACCGCGTGCCAGCGTCTCATCAGGAGTCTGTGTGCCCTCTTCATTGCGGATTTCATACTTGAGCCCGCTCTTGATTGCCTCCGCCAGCGACATCAACAGCTCTTTCGTGTCGGGTCGTGCCGCCTGCGAGAAAAACGGGCGCATCCATTCATACAGTCGACCATCCGGATCGAGATAGTGCGGCTCGAGCATCGCGCCAAGGTCGCGGCGCTCATCACCGCTGTAGTCGAACGGCCAGCGCTGGGCGTGTGTGGCGAGCGGCAGATCCTGCGCACTGCGAACACGATGTTGCTCGATCTTGAAGCGGCACTCGATCTTCAGCTCAGCCGATTCGGCTTGCGGTGTTACCAGTGTGACCGAGTTCGATTGCGTATCGAGCATCCAGTCGATGCGCGACGGTACATTAACGTTGACGCCAGCTTCAAGCACTTGCACATCGTGCCCTTCGCGCGGCCGAAACATCAGGCGATGCTGACCGAACCTAACTGGTTTTCGATAGTGGTAGCAGGTGACGTGTTCTACCGTGAGCAGACTCAGCGGCCCGGCTTCGGGACCGCTCGTCACAGCCGCGTCGATTTCTAATGGATTGGCAGCCACCAGTAGCTTCTCGCGCTCAGAGCGCTTTAACCGGTTCCCCGATTGTTGCCTGAGCGTCGACTGACCGATCGCCGCGCCTGCTATCGCCGTTCAAACCCGTGGCCTCCGGCAGCCCGAACATCAAGTTCATGTTTTGCACCGCCGCGCCGCTCGCCCCTTTACCTAAATTGTCGAGGCGCGCAACCAGCAACGCCTGCCCGTTGGCATCGTTGGCAAACACAAAAACTTCGATGCGATTCGTGCCATTTAACGCTTCAGGCTCCAGATACGC
>DATEOP010000311.1:0-10295 GCA_035274065.1 Burkholderiaceae bacterium | reverse complement strand
CGCACACTGCACCGCCCGCACCTCAGCCCGTTCAGCGCGTGGCGCCCCCGGCTCCTCCGGTTCAGCGCGCGGCGCCACCGGCCCCTCCGCCAGTTCAGCGTGCTGACCCTGCACCTGCAGCGCAGCCCGCGCCGCGCCCCGACGCACCCCGCCAGAAAGAAGCGGTGCGCGAACAACCTCGCTCGAAGCAGTTATAGCGGAGAGTTATTGCGATGCCGACGAGCGCTAAACGCGCACGTGCAGGTCATCTGCGGCGAACGTGAGTGACAAAGCGTCGATGATGACCTGCTTGTTCCCAGTCGCGACGCGCCCGGCGATCCATGCATGAATTCCCTGACCACGCGCTGTCTCGACGGCTCGTTCAGCATCCGCATCGCCCACGAATAAAGCGAAGCCTGCGCCCATATTGAGGTTGCCGTACGCTTCGCGATCGTCGATGGCAGCGTGGCGTTGGATGAATTGCAGCACCGGCGGCACCGGCGGCAGGACATCGATCCGATACGTGAACGGTGCCGGATACCGCATCAGCTTGCGCCATCCGTGACCTGTGATATTGACGCAGTAATGCGGAACGATGCCGGCAGCCGCGAGCGCCTCGGTCACGGGCGAGTACAACAACGTGGGCGCAAGTAATGCATCACCAAACAGCGTGCCGTCGTCGAGTTTCGTTGCATACCCATCGGGCAGGCGTTCTGCGAGTTTGCGAGCCAGAGAGATCCCATTTGCATGAATGCCGTTCGACGCAAGGAGCACGATCGCATCTCCCGCACGCAGCTGCTCGCCGAGCGTCAGGCGCGCCTTCGGCCGCACGATCCCGACGCACGATGCCGCCAAGTCAATGCGCTGCTGCTCGACTACGCCGGTGAGCGCAGGAGTTTCGCCTCCGCCCCATGCGACACCGCACTTGTCGCACGCGCGCTTCCAGCCATCGACGAGGTCGCGCGCTCGCTCTTTATCGGCGAACCAATCGCTGCTGCCGCTTGCCCAGTACGCGTGGACCGAGATCGGCGTCGCACCCACCGTAATGATGTCGTTAATGGCCATCGCGAGCGTGTCCTGCGCGATCTGGTCATAGTACGTTCGGCTCGCGCCGTTGATTCGAAGCGCGCGCATCGCATCGGCGACCAGCGCCTTCGTGCCGAGGCATTCGGTGATCGACGCGAGGTAGAAATCGCCACAATCCACGACGTAGGCGGACTCCCCGCGGGATGCAGATACTTCGCTCAGTCCATGCGGCAGCAGATTGCCTGCAGTGCCCGCAGCAGCGCGTTGCGCGAGCACCTTCAGCGGATCGATCATTTCGTAATCGATGCCGGCGCTTTTGTAGTCGAGTTTTGCCATCGATGCGAACGGTAAACTGCCGCGCGCTTAAACGATCACGCCGGCAGTCGGAGCGCAATTCTAGTTGCCGCACGTCCACTCTTACGATTTCCGTCATTTACTCGTGAGTACACGTCAGCTGACGCTCGATTTGGTCAAACCGCCGACGCCGTCGCTCGACAATTTCGTCGTGGGCCGCAACGCGGAAGTCGTCGTGGCTCTACGGGCGATCGAAAGCGGCAGCGGCGAACAGTTCGTTTATTTATGGGGAAACAGCGGCGCTGGCCGCTCCCATCTGATTACCGCGCTCAGTCCGGACGCCTCGTCATCACACGTTCCGGCATGGAGCGCCGATCGGTGCATATACGCAGTCGACGATGTGGAGAGCTTGGATGAGTCCCAGCAACAACAGCTGTTTGTACTGCTGAACGAGATACGATCCCGCGGCAATGCACGCTTCGTCGCGACCGGTAACGCAGCGCCGATGCATCTGGGCGTGCGTGACGATGTTCGGACACGTTTGGCATGGGGTCTGGTCTATCAGGTGCACGAACTCAGCGACGAGGAGAAGGCGCATGCGTTATCCGCGCATGCGACGTCGCGCGGCCTGCGGCTGCCTTACGAGGTCATCGACTATCTACTGACACGCATGCCGCGCGACATGCGGACACTGGTCGCTGTCGTCGACGCACTTGATACGTACGCGCTGTCGGTGAAGAAGCCCCTGACCGTGCCGCTCGTGCGTTACTGGACTGAGAGCACGGCCCAGGGGACCGCGCCGTAAGATTCGTCGATGCACGCGCCGCCATTGTCCTAAGTGCGATTAGCTCTTTTCGATCTCGACCATACGTTGCTGCCCATCGACAGCGCGGATACTTGGTCGTACTTCGTCGTTAACAGAGGTGGTCTCGATCCGGTGACGTATGGAGCACGCATCGATGAGTTCGCGCAAACATATCGCGCAGGAACCTTCAACGTCGAAGGCTACGTTCGCTTTCAGATGGAGCTGCTGTCGCTGTTTCCGCGCGCCATGCTGGACTCGTGGCGTCAACAATTCATGGACCAGCATGTGCGGCCGCATATTCGGAGCGAAGCGTTGGCTCTCGTCGATTCGCACCGCAGGCGTGGCGACGAGCTGGCACTGGTGACCGGCACCAATGCCTACGTCGTTACTCCGATTGCGAGTGAATTCGGCATCGAACACGTGCTTGCGGTCGAGCCCGAGACTCGGCGCGGCGAATTTACAGGCGGCTATGTCGGGACGCATACCTATCAGCATGGCAAGGTGCGCAAGGTGGGTGAGTGGCTTGCCGCGCGCGGCGCAACATGGGATGACACGATCACCATCTGCTACGGGGATTCAATCAATGACTTGCCGTTGCTGGAGCGTGCAACGCACCCGGTTGTCACCAATGGTGATTCGCGGCTGATCGCGATAGCGCAAGAACGCGGCTGGCAGACGTTGCAGCTGTTCGAGCCGACGCAGACCGCTGGGGCTGAATGATTAAGCGCGTCATTCAGAAGGTTCAGACGTTGTTCAAGCGCAAGCCGAAGCGCGCCGGACGCGAGCCGAAACGCATTCCGGCGAGCGAACATAAGATCAATCCTGAGCTTGTGTCACGTTCGGCACTTCGTGTTTGCGAAACGCTGCAGAAAGCCGGGCATCGAGCCTATATTGTCGGGGGCGCGGTGCGCGATCTGTTACTCGACATCGCACCGAAAGACTTCGACATCGCCACGGATGCGACACCCGAGCAGATCAAGTCGCACTTCCGGCGCGCTTTCATCATCGGACGCCGGTTCAAGCTGGTTCATGTGATGTTCGGCCAGGAAACAATCGAAGTCTCGACGTTCCGCGCGTTGGTAAACGCTGATCGTCTGATCGACGAGCATGGCCGCGTGCTGGCCGACAACCTCTATGGCGAGCAGAACGAGGATTCAGCGCGCCGCGATTTCACGATCAACGCACTCTATTACGACCCGACGTCGGGCGAGGTGCTCGACTATCACGATGGCGTAAAGGACCTGCGGGCACGACGCCTGCGCATGATCGGCGATCCCGCCGAGCGTTACCGTGAGGACCCGGTCCGCATGCTGCGCGCAGTCCGGTTTGCCGCCAAGCTTGGCTTTGCAATCGACGAGGCCACGCGCGAGCCGATTCATCGGATGGCCGAACTGATCGAAAATGTGCCGGCTGCAAGACTGTTTGATGAAATGCTGAAGCTGCTGACGAGCGGTCACTCCGTCGCGTGCATCACGCGATTGCGTGCTGAAGGGCTTCATCACGGGCTGCTGCCCTTGCTCGACGTGATTCTTGAACAACCCGCCGGCGAGCGATTTGTAATGCTTGCCTTGTCACGCACCGACGAACGCGTGCGCGCAGATAAGACAATTTCGCCCGGCTTCCTGTTCGCGACCTTGCTCTGGAATGATGTGCTCGCCAAGTGGAACACTCGGCTGGCGCGGAACGAACATCGCATCCCTGCTCTGAATCTCGCTATCGACGAGACGATCGACGCACAGACCGAGAAACTTGCGATCCAGCGCCGATTCGTATCCGACATGCGCGAGATCTGGGGTTTGCAGCCGCGTTTCGAGCGACGCACCGGGCGGTCGCCGTTCCGGCTCATCGAGCACCTTCGGTTTCGTGCCGGTTATGATTTCCTGCTTTTGCGTGCCGCTGCCGATGAGATTCCGGTGGAGTTGGGCGACTGGTGGACTCGCTTCGTGCACGCCGGCCAAGACGAGCGCGAGCAGCTGATCCTCGAAGCCGCACGCGAGAGCGGGACGACGTCCGCGGCTGGAAATCGACGGCGGCGCCGACGCCGTGGTCGCAACGAGGGCGACGCGGCGAACGTTGTTTAAGGGTCTGTGTGAAACGAACCGCATACATCGGGCTGGGCGCCAATCAAGGTGAGATGGTCGAATCGCTGAAGGCCGCGTTCGACTCGCTGCGCTCGCTTGAGCAGTCCGAGTTACAGGCGGTTTCTCCGTTCTACAAGTCAGCGCCGATCGATGCGCCAGGGCCGGACTTCGTCAATGCGGTGGCAAAGCTCGAAACAGCGCTCGAACCGTATGGACTTTTGCTACATCTGCTGGATATCGAATTGATGCTCGGTCGCAAGCGGCGCGGGCAGGGACAGAAAAAGAACAGCCCACGCAACGTCGATCTGGATCTGCTGCTGCTTGGCGACATGATCATTCAAAGCACGCCCCTGACACTGCCGCACCCGCGGCTGCATCAGCGCGCATTCGTACTCAAACCTTTGCTCGATCTGGCTCCCGAGATAAGAATCCCCGGCCAAGGAGCAGCCAGCGATTTTCTGAAGGCCCTACCTAATCAGCGCGTCGAGTTGCTTGAAGAGCCCGCCGAGCAGTAGCGTGACTCTCGCCAGCAGGTACCGGTACGTGGTAGTCGAAGGCCCGATTGGTGCAGGTAAGACCTCGCTCGCAACCAAGCTCGCGCACCAATATGCGGCGCACACAATGCTTGAGCAACCCGAGTCAAATCCTTTTCTGGAGCGGTTTTACCGCAACCAGGCGAGATACGCGCTACCAACGCAGCTGTTCTTCCTGTTCCAACGCGCGCAGCAACTTCGCGATGTTACGCAGCTCGATTTATTTCGCTCATCGGTCATCGCCGACTTCCTGCTCGAAAAAGACCCGCTGTTCGCTCGACTGACTTTGGCGGACGACGAGCTGAAGCTATATGAACAGATCTTTGCGCAGTTAAAACCGCAGGCCGCGTTGCCCGACCTGGTCATCTATCTGCAAGCACCCCCCGACATACTGGTGGAGCGTGTGCTTCGTCGC
The DNA here is from genome assembly GCA_035274065.1 of Burkholderiaceae bacterium. Lineage (GTDB taxonomy): Bacteria > Pseudomonadota > Gammaproteobacteria > Burkholderiales > Burkholderiaceae_F > JACCZX01. Next base: position 5,162 of record DATEOP010000311.1, on the reverse strand, counting down.
GGCAATCCGATCGAATCCGGCATTTCCGAAAGTTATTTGCGTGCACTGTCTGACAGCTATACGCGGTTCTTTCATCGGTACGACGATGCACCGGTGCTGATGGTCAATACCGAACACTTGAATCCGATCGAGCGCGCAGAGGATTTCGAACTGCTGTTATCGCGCGTCGACAAGATGCGCGGACGGCGCGAGTACTTCAACCTGGCGGCATGAGCGTTCATTCAACCGCCAGCACCGGATTCAAGCCTGTCACGCTGCTGCACCTTGCAGACATGCGTGCCCGCGGCGAGCCGATTTCGATGCTTACCTGCTACGACGCCAGCTTTGCCCGGTTGCTCGACAACTGCGGCGTCGACTGCTTACTCGTCGGCGACTCACTCGGAATGGTGATCCAGGGACATCCATCGACACTACCGGTAACAGTGGCAGACATCGAGTATCACGTGCGTGCCGTCATGCGCGGGACGCAGCGCGCGTGGTTGATCGCGGATATGCCGTTTGGCAGCTATCAGGGTGCGCAGCAGTCGGCCTTCGACAACGCCGTGCGCCTGATGCAGGCCGGCGCTCAGATGATCAAGATCGAAGGCGGCGCCTGGCTGGCGCCAACCATTCAGTTCCTGGTAGAGCGGGGTATACCGGTGTGCGGGCATCTTGGGCTCACACCACAATCGGTGCATGCGCTCGGTGGGTACCGCATCCAGGGCAAGAGCGACGAGGCTGCCGATCGTTTGCTGAGCGACGCACGGGCACTGCAAACCGCGGGCGCGTCAATGCTGGTCCTCGAGTTGATTCCTGCCGCACTCGCCGCGCGCGTGACTCGTGAGCTAACGATTCCTACGATCGGAATCGGGGCAGGCGTCGACTGCGCGGGCCAGGTGCTCGTGCTGCACGACATGCTCGACGTATTCGCAGGCAAGAAGCCCCGCTTCGTGCGCAACTTCATGAGGGGCGCGCCGGATATCGCCACCGCGATACGCAATTACGTGCAAGAGGTCAAAGCCCGCACCTTCCCCGCGGCCGACGAGACGTATTGATGAAAGTCGTCCGGACGATCGAAGAGCTGCGCGATCAGTTGCGCGGCCAGAATCGTGCTGCGTTCGTGCCGACAATGGGAAACCTGCACGCCGCACACCTTGCGCTGATGAATATGGCTCACCAGCACGGCGACCCCGTGGTGGCGTCAATATTCGTCAACCGGCTTCAGTTTGGCCCCAGTGAGGACTTCGACAAGTACCCGCGCACGCTGCAGGACGACATCGACAAGCTGCAGCAGCAGAACCGCGTCTACGTGCTGTTCGCTCCGAACGAACGCGAAATGTATCCCGAGCCGCAGAATTATCGCGTCAGTCCGCCTTCGGATCTGGGTGACATCCTTGAAGGCGAATTCCGCCCGGGGTTTTTTGTCGGAGTGACCACTGTTGTGTTGAAGCTTTTGTCGTGTGTCCAACCGAAGGTCGCAGTGTTTGGCAAGAAGGACTACCAGCAGCTGATGATCGTGCGCAACATGTGCCGCCAGTTCGCGCTGCCGACCGAAATAATTCCACATGAGACGGTGCGTGATGCTGATGGGCTTGCGTTGTCGTCGCGCAACCGGTTCCTATCAACCGACGAGCGCGGGGAAGCGCCGCGTCTTTACCGAATACTGAATCAAACACGCGATCGCGTGCTCGCAGGCGATATCGACCTCGATCATCTGGAGCGCGACGCGCAGCGCGAACTTGACAGCGCGGGCTGGAAGGTCGACTACCTCTCGGTGCGCCGGCGCCGTGATTTGCACAAACCCACAGCCGAGGAAGTCGCAGCCGGCGAGCCGCTGGTCGCGCTCGCGGCGGCGAAGCTTGGCACAACGCGCTTGATCGACAATCTGGAAATCTGAAGAGCGATTTAAGCGATAATCCGCGTCCCAATTCGGCCGGGCTGGCGGAACTGGTAGACGCGCCGGACTCAAAATCCGGTTCTGGCAACAGAGTGTGGGTTCGATTCCCTCGCCCGGCACCACTTCATGGCCGGTAAAGCCATGCAGATCGACACAGAACTTTCTGTCACCGATTTTGATTTCGACTTGCCGCGTCAGCTGATTGCGCAGCGGCCGCTTCCTGACCGTGCGGCAAGTCGACTGTTGCGCGTTGCGGAGGCGAAGCTCGACGACCGGTGCTTTAACGATATCGAGTTGCTGCTGCAGCCAGGCGATTTGTTGGTATTCAACGATACAAAAGTGATCAACGCGCGTCTGTTGGGGCGCAAGCCGAGTGGCGGCAAAGTCGAAGCGTTGATAGAGCGCGCCCTTGAGCCGGCACTCGCACTGGCGATGGTGCGCACGAGTCATACGCCGACATGCGGCGCACAGTTGATATTTGAAGACTCGGTGAATGCCACCGTCGAAGGAAGGCAGGATGATTTCTTCGTGCTGCGCTTCGACCGACCCGTACTGGAGGTGCTGCAGCAGCACGGTCGAGTGCCGCTGCCGCCGTACATCGATCATCCGGCCGATTCGATCGATGCGTTGCGCTATCAAACCGTTTATGCCGCGCATCCAGGTGCGGTTGCAGCCCCGACTGCCGGTCTTCACTTCACGCCGGATTTGTTGACTCGCCTGCAGCGCCGCGGTATCGAGTTGGCATATCTGACGCTGCACGTCGGCGCCGGCACTTTTCAGCCCGTTCGCGTTGAGCGCATCGCAGAGCACGCAATGCATGCCGAGCATTATCAAATATCGGAGCCGGTCGCAAGCGCGGTTAACGCAGCGCGAGCGGCGCGTCGGCGCATCGTTGCAGTCGGGACGACCACCCTGCGCGCGCTGGAATCGGCGGCAGAAGGCTCACAAGCACAAGTGCGGGCGGGCGAGCGCGAAACGGCGCTTTTCATCACACCCGGCTATCACTTTCGTATCGTCGATCTATTGCTGACCAATTTTCATTTACCCAAGTCGACGCTGTTGATGCTCGTTTCCGCATTCGCCGGTATCGATCGAATTCGGACGGCCTACTCGCACGCGATATCGAAGCAGTATCGCTTCTTCAGTTACGGCGATGCGATGTTGCTCGACCGCGCGATATGACCATGCCGTTCGAAGTCACTGCCCGTGACGGCGCAGCACGTGCAGGCCGAATGACGCTCCCACACGGCGACATCGACACACCGGTGTTCATGCCGGTCGGAACCTACGGCACCGTCAAGGCAATGGGACCCGACGAACTGATGCGCCTAGGCGCGCAGATAATTCTGGGCAACACGTTTCATCTGTGGCTGCGTCCCGGTATCGATGTCGTGGCAGCGCATCAGGGATTGCATCAATTCATGGGATGGCCACGACCTCTGCTGACGGATTCGGGCGGATTTCAGGTTTTTTCTCTCGGAAAGCTGCGCAAGATCACTGAAGAAGGCGTGCAGTTCGCGTCGCCGATCAATGGCGATCGGCTGTTTCTTACAGCCGAAGAGTCGATGCGCATCCAGCGCGCACTTGATTCGGATATCGCGATGGTGTTCGACGAATGCACGCCGTATCGAATCGACGATCGAATCGCCACGCAGAGCGAAGCGGCCGACTCGATGCGCCTTTCACTGCGATGGGCCAAACGCAGCGCGTCCGAATTCAATCGCCTGCAAGGTCCGAATAGGCTTTTCGGCATCGTGCAGGGCGGCATGTTCGAAGGGCTGCGGGACGAATCGCTTTCCGCCCTGGTTGACATCGGCTTCGATGGTTATGCAATCGGCGGGCTGTCGGTCGGCGAGCCGAAGGAGGAGATGAATCGGATCCTCGCGCATACGGCACCGAGGATGCCGGCCGACAAACCGCGTTACCTGATGGGTGTAGGAACGCCCGAAGATCTGATCGCGGCCGTCAGCGCCGGCGTTGACATGTTCGACTGCGTGCTGCCGACACGCAACGCCCGTAATGGCTGGCTGTTTACGCGCTACGGCGATATCAAGCTGCGTAACAGCCGCTATCGAGCCGATACGGCACCACCCGACGAAACCTGCGGCTGCCCAACGTGTCGAAGATTCTCGCGCGCTTACCTGCATCACTTGCAGCGAGTCAACGAGATTCTCGGGGCACAACTGAATACGATCCACAATCTGCACTACTACCTGGATTTGATGAGGCAGGCGCGCGAGGCCATTGCCGGGCGGCGTTTCGGCGAATTCAGCGTGCAATTTGCACATGACCGTGTTCGCGGCGTCTGAGACAGGCGCCGCTATAATCGCGCGCCGCGTTTCCCTCTCAGCCATATCTGAACAGCGTGTGAGGCACGTCCGAATCATCTCCGAGTAAACCCCGAGCAACGTCCGAGCAACATCCGAGCAACCAAGGGCCCCGATCATGTTCTTCATCAGCAACGCAATTGCACAGACTGCACCCGCCGCGCAACCTGGAGCCGAGTCGTCGTTCATGTCGATCGGCTTCATGGTGCTGATCTTCGTCGTCTTCTACTTTTTCATGATTCGCCCGCAGGTCAAGCGTCAGAAGGAGCACAAGGCAATGGCGGACGCGCTGAAGAAGGGCGATGAGGTCATCACCGCTGGGGGCATCGTCGGCAAGATCACCGATATCAACGATCAATTCGTAACGGTTCAGGTCGCCGCGGTGAATGGACAACCGGTGCAAGTCTCAATGCAAAAAATGTCGGTACAGACGTTATTGCCGAAAGACACGTTCAAACCTGCATGAACCGTTATGCGCTTTGGAAGTACGTTGTAATCGTGATCGCGCTGGTTCTGGGCGCGATCTACACACTTCCGAATTTCTACGGCGAGTCTCCGGCGGTTCAAGTCTCGTCGGGCCGGCAGACCGTGAAGATCGATACCGCGCTGATGGCGCGCGTCGAAACGATCCTGAACGAGGCGAAGATTCCGCATGAGGCCGTGTACTTCGACACGATCGGGACCAACTCGACCGTGCGGATGCGTTTCAGCGACACCGACACGCAACTGAAGGCGAAGGACACGCTGCAAAAGGCGTTAAGTCCCGATGCAGAAGACCCCGCCTACATCGTCGCGCTTAACCTGATTTCGAACACACCGCGCTGGCTCGTCAGCTTGCGCGCGCTTCCGATGTATCTCGGACTCGACCTGCGCGGTGGCGTCCATTTCCTGCTGCAGGTCGACATGCGCGCCGCGATCGACAAGCGGCTTGATACGTTGACGTCGGACATTCGCACGCT